>CAYXAC010000175.1:0-2917 GCA_964463025.1 uncultured Ruminococcus sp. | reverse complement strand
CGTAATCTCCGCGATGGGTGCGGGCAAAATTGCTGCTAAATCAATTGATGAATATTTGAGTAAATAAAATAACTCTAAACTGAAAAGCAACAGAAAAAGAGAGAACATTTCGGAACGAACCGATTTGTTCTCTCTTTCTGTTTGTATATGGTAATTCCGAATTTCGAATTCACTCCTCATCGAGAGCAAATTCCCAGCTAGAAATGATAAAGATTCTGTCAATTTCGCTCTCGGAGTAGCTGACCTTTAGCTTGTTGCCTGACTCAATGAGAATCAGTGACTCGTCTGCCTCGAGATAGCCCTTGTAAACGTTGCCGTCGTCAGCTTTGAGGTAGACCGTCGCAACGCCCGATACCATCACTATCTCAACGTCCTTGACGGTGATTTCAGCAACTGCGTCATCTGTGCCAATGTCAATGTTGCTCTGGCGGAGCAGTTTTTTGTAGGCGCTCATTGCGTCAGCCTGCGTCGCGCCCGTAGCAACTATACTGTAATTCTCGACGTTTACCAGCGCGTAAAGCTTCACGAGTCCTGCCGCGTCCTTGAGCACCATAATATAGGTCGCCTGCCCCGAAATATTGACGAGCGAGGGGAAGGAAGCGACGTAACCCTTCTCCTGTACCTCACCCTCGGCAGCTGCCATTGCAGAATGCTCCTCGGCACCGATAACAGAGTAGAACTTATACTCACCCGTTCTGGCGTTTGTGAGAATGAAGCCGATGTTCGACTTGTCGTCGGACACCGCAGAGGTAACACCGGTGAAGTACCATACGTCGTCGTCAATGACGATATAACCGAAATCGTCTGTCGCCATCTTACAGCCCACGTTACCGATAATGCTATTGAGATAACCGCCCGAGAGTGTGCCGTGCCAGTTGTACTTTTCGGTAGCGAGATAGCCGTCGTAAACGATGTCAACCCATGCGGGAGTGTCCTCAACCTTGTAAAGCTCGCTTGAAGCGTTGGTGGGGTCGAAGATAATTACCTCGGTGACGTCCTTTGCGCCAAAGAGCGCGACTTTCGGACGGTAGCAGGAGATAATGTAGTAGGGATTCCCCTCGTCGTCAAGCTCGAAGCTGACAGAATCGTAGTCAAAAATCTTGGTAGGGTACTGGAAGCGCACTTTGCGTAAAAGGTCGTCACCGAAATATCCGCTTTCCACGTAGTGCATCGGCTCTGCAAGCTCCACGTACTCGGCACTGCTGTTTACAGGGTCTACTATTACAAGACCCGGTACGCCATTATCGCGGTTGCCAAGCCACTTGAAGAAGCCGTCGTACTCAAGATTCGCCACCTTTTTCGGTGTATTTTTGAGATTTATCTGCGTATAGGTCGAGCCAACGGTGTACTGCGACACGACGTTTGAGAGCGAGCCGAGCGTTCTGTTACCGAGTATCATAGCCGAGGCGGTGTCCATCAGCGCGATATTCGTCACCTCGGTAGACTCGGGCAGGTCGGTCGCAAAGTCTGACTCATTGACCTCGATTATACCTGCGTATCTTCTCGCGTTAAAGAGGGTGGACGAAACAACGTTACCAAGTATAAGCACGCAAACGGGTATTGCTATCGCAATAATCACCCACTTGTTAGATGCGCCCGAATAGCTTTTCTTGATTTTGCCGCCTGCGTTAGTCACGCTGACGTAGCCCCCGCCGAGCTTGATAAATGGGAGGGAAAACGCCAGTATAACAGCCGTAAGATAGAGCCAGAATCTCTCTGACATAAGGTTTATCGGCGGCAGGAATACGTAGAAGAGCACCAGCGCGCTGACGATTCCGAGAATCAGGGAGACGGTAATTTTCACCTTAATATCCATGTCCTTTTGCATTCTGCCTCGATTCTTAAATAAATCGTCAATTTTAATTTCAAAAATTTTCATACCTTTCACCTCAAATATAGTGATTATGCATAATATTCTGCACAGAATGATTTATTTTGTTCTATGAGTATTATGGTATATATTATCAGCAGGGGCATACCCCATGATGCTGACGTAAGAACGGTAAAATGTGGAGTAGTCATTGAAGCCGAAATTCTTAGCAACCTGATAGGGCCTAGAGCCATTTTCAATCATTTGGTGCGCGGCTAATATTTTTTTTGTACGCACGTATTGAATAATGGGTGCTTTCATATGGAGCTTGAAGGCGTTGCTGATATAAGATTTTGAGAAGTTTGACGCCTCGCTTAGTGAATCCAGAGTGATTTTTTTGTCCAGGTTGTCGTTAATATAGTCGAGTAGAAACTTGATTAATGCGGGAATCTCTTCCTGTTCTTGAATGGGAGGGACGGAGGTGTGATAAATATCAACCAGCATGCGAATAGTATCGCACATACAAATGGCATAAAGCTCATCGTTGGTGTGCGACTTCTTTATTTCGTCAAATTTCTTGAACGTATTCATATAGTGAGGTGCGTTCCCCAAAAAGCAGGAACAATTGTTTCTGGCAGATTTTATGTATTCGGGAATGTAAGAGTCTGGAAATTTCAAAACACATCGCTCATATTTCGACGTGATATCAACGGTGGCAAAATGATACTTGCCTGCCGGAATAAAGATGATATCTCCTGGCTCTAACTTGCGGGATTCTGCTTCTACGGTATAAATAACGTTGCCATCGATAAAATAAACTATTTCATCAAATGGATGTATGTGCTTTTCGAAAACCTCGCTTGAATATCCTGCCTTGTCCAGCTTGTGCCGGAAATCAATATCCTTGTAAATAAAGTTAAACATGTCATAATTATAGCAAAGAAAAGTAAAAAAAGCAACCCCAAAATAGTCGAGTAGAAGAAATGCAATGAAAAAAGATAAAAATTGCAATTGATTTTCTGTAAATGATATGATATAATGATAATAAACTACAAAAATATACAAAAAAATGACTTCAAAATATACAATTTGTTGAAAGCACCCTCA
>CAYXAC010000174.1:0-2948 GCA_964463025.1 uncultured Ruminococcus sp. | reverse complement strand
CTCGCGCCTGTCCATACAGCACCGATACGGTTCATACTCGTCATAAGTGCGTTTGCGCCGCCCTCCTTGACAGCTATCTCAAAGGGCTTGAGATAAATCTCGCGGAAGGTCTGCTCTGTCATAAAGGTGAAAAGACCCTCACGAAGAGATTCGCTGTCGTTTGCAACAAAGTGCTTGATGTAGCAGTATAAGCCCTGATTCTTTGCACCGCGTACGGTTTCTGCCGCAAATTTACCCGAAAGCAAGGGATCCTCGGAGTAATACTCAGCGTTTCTGCCCGAGTAGGGGTTGCGGTGAATATTTGCTGCGGGACCGTACCAGCCGTGAATACCAAGGTCGCTGCCTCTCGCTTCCTTACCAACGCTAAGGCCCATTGCATAAGCAAGGTCGGTGTTCCAGGTCTGTCCGAGAAGTGTTTCGCTGGGATAGGAGATAAACTCACAGGTGGTGTTACTCGTTACACGGGTGTTAAGACCGAGGGGTCCGTCGAGGTCGAGATAAATAGGCTTTTCAATACTGTCAATCGCATCGGTCTTGAAGTAGCCGTCACGGATAAGCTCGAAGAGCTCGGCGGTGGACATCTGCGATATGATAATGTCGAATATAAGATCATCATAGCCCTCTGCGTCCATCAAATCATCGATGGTGTAGGTTTTGACGTTCGAAGTAAGCGGCATAGTTACGCCGGCGTAGCCTGTTGCGCTAAGCTGCTCGGCTGTAGGTGCCTGGGCGGAGGCTATCGCATACGCCTCCTCGCTGCGAGAGCGTATGATCTTTTCCTTTGGGAATGTGCCCTCAAAATCGGCTCTCGTCATATATGTAACAGGAATGGTTTCCTTGCTGCCGTCGATGGGATAGCCGTCGATGGTGTTCTCACCTGTGAAGCGGTTCTCTACGGTCGCGCCGGTGGTTTCGTCGGTATCGTAATCGTAGCCCTCCGAGGGAACCTCGTAATTAAGCACCGAGCTGGCTTCGTCGACCATAGTCGCAGCCTCGTGAGAGTTCTTCATAAGGCGTAGATAATAGCTGCCACCGTCAAGCTCGTAGCCGGTGTGACCGTTGCCGTTGCTGTCGTAAGCATCGTAGGATGCCATACCCTGTGCGGTAAGCTCAAGTTTTACCTGCTTGGTTTCACCGGGCTGAATGATCTCGGTCTTGGCAAAGTCGCCAAGAACTACCGAGGATTTTTCAATTCCGCCGGGTGTATAGGGCGCGGTGTAGTAAAGCTGTACTACTTCTTTGCCTGCCACATCACCGGTGTTGGTTACGCTGACGTAAATTTCAATTTTGTCGTTCTTACCGAGAACAGTTTTCGCGTTAAGATTCTGCGGTCTGCCGTTGAGAAGTACGGTTGCTACCTCCCACTCAAACGTAGTGTAGGAAAGCCCATAGCCGAAGGGATACTGTACGGTCTTTGCATAATCAATATAGCCCTCGTCTGCCGCTGTTTCGTAATATCTGTAGCCTACGTAAATGCCCTCGTGGTAATCAATATACGCGTCGTAATAGCCCTTTCTGTAGCTGTTCGAGCTTGCAAGACCTGTATATTTAACAGCTCCGCCGTAGCCTGCATTCACAGATGAGGGAGCGCTCATTATGTCGTAAGCATAGGTGTCTACCGTTCTGCCCGAGGGAGATACGGGATTGCCCTCTGCGTCTGCACCTCTCAAAATGTCAATTACCGAATTGATACCTGTAAGACCGGTAAGACCTACGAGCAATGCAGCGTCAATTTCCTCGTCATCAATGAAGCCGAGCTCCATAGTATTAGAGGTGTTGAGAACTACGATAACCTTATCGCAGGCTCTCTTTGCCGCAGCGATCATCTCCTCCTCCTCGGTGGACAATTCAAGATAAGTACGGGTGTCGTCGGTAACGGTGGTATTACTGCCGTTAGTCTGTATCTGCTTTTCCTGCTCGAAGCGCAAGTCCGCAGCCTCGCCGCTGGTTCTGCCGATTACAACAAGTGCAACAGAGGAGAATTCAGATGCCTCATTGATAATCTCGTCGGTATAATACGCAGCGCCCGGCTCATGCAAAACGAACTTCTTCGTAGTGCCTACGTCTACGTCGCCTCTGTATTCATCCCAGTCGTCCTTACCCCAATCTCTGCTACCGATAGAAGTAGCCGAGTAGAAGTCCTTGTACATATTGTAAAGCGTGGTGTTGTATTCAATTCCCGCCTCCTCAAGCGCGGGAAACAGCTTTACCTTTTCAAGCGCGGTGTTCGAGAAGCCAGATCCGTACGTACTGGTCATCCAGTCGTATGCTCCCCAGCCGAAAACGTTCACCTTGGTGATTTCGCTTTCGCTAAGCGGCAGCGCCTCGCCGCCTGCGTTCTTCAAAAGCACAGTGCCCTCCAAAGTGATGTCCTCGCACAGCTCCTCGCCGTCGGAAAGCGTTTGCGCATCCGCCGCAGAAGATCCGGCTCCGTAAAGGAACAGACTGATAGTATCTGCAAATAACGTTGATAATACGATAATTGCTACCATCAGCATGGCGATAATCACCATAAACGGCACACGTGCGCCTGATGTTGAAATTGAGTATGTTTTCACTCTTAACCCTCCTTGAATTTTATTTGTTGCCCGACTTTGTCGGGAAACAACATTTCATCTTAATATTATCATATATTTGGAAATTTTGCTTAATTTTGGCACAACTCAATAAAAAATCGGCATAACTCAATAAAAATTTAGCAAAACTCAATAAAAATCCACTATAAATAAAATATCCCCAAAAAGTCATTTCAACTTTTTGGGGATATTACATGATGTCGTATTCATAATATTACATGGCTTATTCCGAACCGATGGGCATAAGAATATCAAGCTTGAATATTCCATCCTCCGCCGTTGCGGTCATTACTCCACCGTATGAGGTAACTATACGGTTCATGCTCTTCATACCGAAGCCATGCCAATTTTTGTCCTTCGTAGTTTCCGGCA
>CAYXAC010000173.1:0-2954 GCA_964463025.1 uncultured Ruminococcus sp. | reverse complement strand
GCAAGGCTCTCGCCTGGCAGACCTACCATCAGATGCACCACTACGGGAATAGAGTAGCGGTCGAGTATTTCCATAGCTCTCTCAAAGGCGTCGCGCTTATATCCTCTGTTTATGATTTCTGCAGTTTTGTCGCTTGCCGTCTGGAGTCCAAGTTCAACCCAGACGTCGCATCTTTCCTTGTATGATGCTATGAGCTTCGCTACTTCCTCGTCAACACAGTCGGGGCGCGTGCCTATAGCCAGCACTCTGATTCGCCCGTCAATAAGAGCCGCGTCGTACCTCTCCTTCAGCACCTCTACAGGCGCATAGGTGTTGGTGAAATTCTGGAAGTACGCAACGAACAAATCCCCCTCGTCAGCACCCTGGAGCACTCGCTCTGCCTGTTCTCTTATGGAAACCGACGGGTCAATATGCTCGCCCGCGCCTCGCTCACCGCAGTAAATACAGCCGCCCTCGCCGCATCTGCCGTCGCGGTTAGGGCAGGAAAATCCGCCGTCAATGCATATCTTGCTAAGCCTTGCACCGTATTTTTCTCTGAAATATCCGCTTAAATTGTTGTATAACAAGCCAAATTACTCCTTAAAGGTTTTATAATCTCATTGTATCACATATCGGTAAAAAAATCAAGCAAAAAGCGAAAAGTCTACATAAATGTAAACAAATATGCGCATAATTTAAGTGAATTACCGAGAAAGAGGTGCAAAATGGAAAAAGAAAACAAGAAAACTCCCACTATCAAAGATACCGAAAAAAAGAACGTGAAAAACTACCGCAAGGACGCTCCCGGCGCAGTATCGGGCATCAACACACCTGACATTGAGCTTCCCGCATACAATCCTCCCGTGCCCAATCGCGCCTGGACTGCTATGCGCAAGGGGTTTGACATCGACGAGCTCTCAGAGGAGGAGAAGCGCAGTATGTATCTCGGCAGAGATAATTTCTTTTAATAGCAGACGAGGCTGATAGTCATCAGCCTATTGACTTTTTCAGTGCTTTGATATATAATTATCTTGTAAAGTATTTTTGCAGGAGATATATAATGATAAGAGAATTTTCGGCATCGCCAAAGCCGTCGAATAATAAGGCGCGCATAGCGTCGTGTGCTTTGCTTGCAGTAGCAATATTCATATTCTTCATTTCAATGAGTATTCCTCATTACAGGGGAGTCGTCAGCCTTTGTGCGACGGTGCTTCTTATCGTGGGAATTTTTATTTATACTAAATACATCTCTCCTATATATTATTATGATATAATGATGGATTCCGAGGGGACACCGCTTTTTATCGTTCGCGCTATGAACGGCAAGAGGGAAACGACTCTCTGCCGAATAGGTCTTGCCGAGATTAGGAAGGTTGAGCGTGAGGACAGAGCAGCGCGCAGAGCGCACAAGACGCCAAAGGGATACGTAAAATACGCCTATCTTCCTACCCTCGACCCTGATGCAACCTACCGTCTTACCACTGCAAGCCGCTACGAGCACGCGGAGATAATTATCGAGGCAAGTGACGAGTTCGCGAGTCTGCTCCGTTCCTATTCCATCGAGGCTCGCGAGATGCTTGCCGCTGAGGAAGACAACTAGTAAAACCAAATGCTCGCCTTGAGTCAGGCGAGCATTTTTATTCTTTTACTAACCTCTCTGCCGCAAAGAGCGCGTCAAGTCCCCATACGGCAGGCAGCGCGAGCAGGAGTATTCTTATCGCAGGGTGATCGTAGAGCAGAAGTGCAATTACACCAAGCAGCGCGGTGACCCAGAAATAATACAGAGGTGATTTAACAGATAGTACGATGCTATCGGTTTTTTGCATAAATTTCAGCGATATCCACGCACCGATTATTTGTGACAGCAGGAGCGCGGTTCCTGCGCCTAAATAGTTGAATTTCGGAATCAAAAGGAAACTCAGGACTATTCCCGCGCCAACTGTGGCAAGCGATGCGTAGGAGGTATACCTACCTTTGTCTGCATGCACCAGCACTACGGTTGAAACAGAGATCAAGAGCGAGGGAAGCACCGACAGCGCGATAGGCAGAACTGCCGATAGCGCAACCGAGTATTCGGGCGGAGCGAGTATAAGCATAGCCTCGGGAGCGAACGCGATGAGAAAAAGGCTTGCCGCCGCGAGTCCCTTAAATATCAGCTCGCACACCTCACCGATGCGCTCTACGTCACCGTTACTCAGTCGCCGTATTATCCAAGGACCGAGTGCCGACCCGAGCGCACCGACAACGAAGGATAGACCGATTCCCAGCGAATGCACCACCGAATATTTTGCGAGTGCCGCCGTGCCGAGAATCGCTGTGAATACAAGCTTGTCCGCTTGTCCCGAGAGCGCGGTTGATACACTGTGCGCAAGAAGCGGCAGAGAGCTTTTCATACTGTATTTCAGCATCTCCCTTTTCACCCGTCCTTTTCGCAGAATGCCGGTCAGCGCCCACACGGCTGCAAGGAGCGAAACGAAGAGCAGGGAATATATCCGCACCAGGTACCCACCGCCGAATGCACGAAGCACCATAACTGCAATCACCACCGATAGAAGTGACTGAAAAATACTGACGACAGCAACCTCCAGGTATGCATACGCAAATCTTGCAGATGACAATCTCACGGCAATTATTACGTCGCACACAAGTTGGAGAAAAATCAGGACCACAAGTCTGCTATCTAGACCTAAAAAGGTGAAAAATGCAAATAAAAGTGTACAAATAAGCAGAGAAAAGCCGAGAGAAATCACAAGCACCGACTTTAGGAGCGAGTCTTTTTCTTTTCTGTAAACCTCAAGACCGCGATATACCGATGAGCCGGTAGTGAATGCCGAGGTGATAACCGATACCGCGCCAAGCATGCTCACATACAGCGTAAATGCGCCGTAGTCCTCCGCGCTTTGCAGTCTTGTGAGAAAGGGCGTTGCTACGAATCCTATCGCTTTGCATATCACGCTCGCACCAACGTACCATAC
>CAYXAC010000172.1:0-3018 GCA_964463025.1 uncultured Ruminococcus sp. | reverse complement strand
CGTACATAACTCCGTGATCGGTAATGGCAACGGCATCCTGACCAAGCGAGAGTGCCTTGTCCGCTATGGAAGAAATTCTCGTTGCGCCGTCAAGAAGACTGTATTCTGTATGAAGATGTAAATGAACAAATTCTCCCATATTTTCACCCTTTCACTAATTTTACTAATCTATTTTAAGGAGCTTTGCTCCTATTTCCTCAATTTTTTTAAGTCTGTGCGACAGTCCCGATTTTGATATAGCGGGAGTCATTTTTGCCGCCAACATCGAAAGCGGCAGGTCGGGATATTCGATTCTCATTCGCGCCGTACGTTCAAGCTCGTCGGGAAGAGAGGAAAGAAGATTTAGCTCCTCCAACCTTTCAATTATAACTATATGACGGTTTGCAACCTCGGACATTTTATTGTAATTGTTCGTTACACAGTTAAGATATCTCTGCGATTCCCTGCGCGCTAGGCTGGCAATTTTCGCTTCAATAATGCCGAACACCGCGTGGTTGATCCCCGCGAATCCATAAAAATCCTCAATCTCATAGCTGTTACGGAAATAAACCATATCTCCCGTCTTGCGCCTGGCGATATGCGGCGTTAGCGAAAGGTTGGTTAGAATTTTCACGAATACGTCTGCACGCTCGCCGAGGGTAAACTCAAGCGAGAACTGCTTCTCTGGATCTGAAAGTCTGCCCGCCGCCAGAAAAACTCCTCTCAAAAAAGAGGAAAGACAGGTGCTACATTTTTGTGTTATTAGGTTGCAAACATTAACGTTTTTAGACAAATCATCAAATCCTGCAATATATTTTGCGGCAGAATTAGAATCAAAGCCAATTAGAACCCTTCGCCCGCCCTTATCCGAACGGAATATCTGGGCTTCCTTGTTATAAAACTCGCGTATAAGCAGTGTCACAAAATCTGCAAATTCAACCTTTTCAACAGAAATGATAACATCCTTACCGTACGCCTCACCTTGGGCAAATAGTACTCCCGAAAGGAAGGCGCGTCTACAGCACGCAGACTTATATTGTTGCGTAATTATTTCTTTTTTCAAATCATATGAAACAGACATACTTCCTCCCTATAAGAGTTCGATCTCTCGCTCAAGGCGAACTCCAAATTTTTGATACACCATATCACTTGCGTGTTCTGCCACGCTTAGATAATCCTCAGCGGTTGCATCACCATTGTTAATAATAAATCCTGCGTGCTTACTTGAAATTTGGGCACCACCGATGCTATACCCCTTCAGCCCGCATTCGTCAATCATTCTTGCCGCAGGGATATTGCCGTTCGGTCTTTTGAAGGTACTGCCAAGCGAAAGCTTACCAATAGGTTGTGTTCTGTAACGAATGGTTCTAAAATTCTCCATACGAGCTGACACGGAATCACTATCCGAATTTGTTAAAGTAAGCTTTGCGAAAAGAATGTACCCAAGGTTTTTCTTAAATGCTGAATGCCGATAAGCAAATGACACTTCATCGGGTGTAGCGGTATAAACCGCGTCATCAATAGGATGGTAGAATGTCATATCTAAAACAAGGTCGGACATTTCTCTTCCAAACGCCCCGGCGTTACCGCATATTGCACCGCCAATGCTCCCCGGGATTCCCGAAAGCTCCTCGAATCCCGAAAGTCCTTTGCGACACAGTTCTGATGCAAGCACCGCATTCGTGATACCGGAATATACCTTTGCGATATTGGAATCCAGAAAAAGTCCTCGAATTCTATCGGTCCGGATAATTATGCCGTAATAACCGTTGTCTGACGGTAAAATATTTGACATCCTGCCAACTACCTTGAACTTGCATTTTGTTCTTCCGAGAAATCGCAAAACCTCAACATATTTTAAGGCAGAATTTGGATATACAACAACAGTTGCATCTCCGCCTATCCTAATTGGTGAAATAGCGGAAAGTCTTACGTTCTCTCTGTATTCAACGTCATTCATTTTGAGAAATTCTTTTACATACTCAAGCATGAATGCACCTAAAGATTATTTGTATTTTGTTCTCTCGTTCAACATATCAATTGCTGCCGCACGTTGCGACTCGGTAACGTCAATACCACCGAGAATTCTGGACAACTCGGCAATTCTTCCCTCCTCGTCAAGCTCACGCACGCCAGTTTCGGTCGCACCGTTAACGTCGCTTTTGCTGATAAGATAATGAACATCGCCAAGTGATGCTATCTGTGCACTGTGAGTAACACAGAATATTTGCGTATTCTTTGAGAGTGAAAGCATTTTAATGCCAATTTTTCTGGCAGTTTTTCCGGAAACTCCAGCATCTATTTCGTCGTAAATAACGGTAGAAACAGAGTCCTTGTCGGCAATAACACTCTTAAGCGCAAGCATAATTCGCGAAAGCTCGCCGCCGGAAGCAATTTTATGAAGCGGTTGCGCCTCTGCGCCTCTGTTAGCGCTGATATAAAATTCTATACTGTCGGAGCCATCGCGAGTCAAAATCTTATCCTCTCCGTTATAGCTTTCGCGTATCGTCGCAAAGAATACGACATTTGGCATATCAAGGAACTCAAGCGTTTCCTTGACCTTGATTTCAAGCTCCTTTGCCGCTTCTGTACGAATTACATGCAGGTCATTGGCAAGCGCTAAAGCATTACTATATGCAACGCTCTCCTTCGCCTCAAGCGACTTAATCAGCGCATCAGAATTCTCGAGCAGCTCGTAATCTTTGAAGGCTCTCTCACGGAAGGTAAGCACCTCGTCAACCGTCAAACCGTATTTACGCTTAAGGCGCGATATCTTGTCGAGTCTTGACTCAATTTTATTTAGAGTTTCAGTAGGATCCTCGTCAATCTCGGCAAGCACGGCATAAACCTCTTCAGCTATATCGTCAACCTGATAAAGCATATCACGAAGTCTTTCGGAATATTCCGCAAAGCTCGGTACAACATCACCGAGCTGCGAAAGCGCGCTAATACTTCTGTCAAGAAGATATGATACGCTTCCCTTCTCGCTTCCTTTGAGAGCTCTGAACGCAAAATCAGAGTTCTTGGTTATTTTCTCAC
>CAYXAC010000171.1:0-3036 GCA_964463025.1 uncultured Ruminococcus sp. | reverse complement strand
CCGATAATGCAACAAAAGCTTACGGATTTATTACCTACATCGGCACAGGAACGGTCTATGACAAGGACAACAATCCCGTGTGTGAAATTCCGATTGATGAACTTGAATTTATTGCTATTAAGGGTGATGATTTGCCTGCCGTTATTACAGATTATTACTATACGGTAGATACCGAGTTTGGAACTCTGTGGTTCACATACAGCAACGATTTGTTCTATTTGCAATTTGAGGAAGGCGAGGTCAATTACAGAGAATATTATCGACTCGTCGGCAAAAATCTTGATCAATTGATTGCTGAATACAGCACTACTGATCAAGATGGCTTTAACGACATTTTCTATGCCGCTGCCTATCCGGAAGATTTTGAATATAACGGCAGACATTATCGTTTAGTACAAGGCGACGGATTAAAGACGACTGCCACTCAAGAAGAACTTGGCGAATTGCTTGGATATATTATTCGAGAAGAAGATGTTTCTGCATTTACCCAAGAACATTCGGGGGTTGATTACGTAATAGACAATGGCATTTACGACTATGAAACCAACAACCGTGTGGCATTATATAGCTTAAATTCTTATCCCGATTTAAGTATTATTTGTATGCGTCAAGGCGGGAGTTATGTATTATTTCAAGATGTAACCGATTTATTGGCATAATTATTTATGTATTAAACTAAAAATGACTATGAGAAAGATAATATCAACCATTTTACTCCTCTCGCTCTGCTTTTCCTTTACGGCTTGCGGTAAATCCGAGCCAAAGGAAATATCATGCGAGGAGATTATAGCCGCATACAAGGATGCCGGCTATTCTGTTTTGTATCACGGCCACGAGAATGATACGGTGTATAACGATCTCGGTCAGTATTGTGCTTTCGAGATTCGCGATCCCGATAACGAGGATAACTATATGTACGTTCACCGATATTTTAATGAGGAAGATGCCAAGGCAGCAAGCGAGGAAGAACGTTTTAACCCTATTCTTTGGTTATTCTTCGGCATTTTTGGTGAATGGCGTTGGCTACACACGGGATGCTACGGAGATTTGACCTATTCAACCTTTGACCCCAAAATGATAAAGCCATTAAAGGAGCTTATGAAATAAGGAGAATAAAGCTATGAAGAAGCTATTTGCAATTTTGATTTTTGCACTTATGTGCCTAACTCTTCTTGCATCCTGTGATGAAGCATCTCACAACGAAGAATGCGTACATACCAAAGGTAATTGGATAGGCGACGTACACGGGCATTGGAAACCTGAATACTGTAGCTTGGACAGTTGCGTTTTCGGACCTTCTGCAAAAGAAGCGCATATCGACGAGGATGAAAACGATATTTGTGACGTTTGCAGCTATGAATATGAGTATATTTTCAAGCTTACAGCCGACGGGGCAGGATACGAGCTTGACAGAGTCGGTCCCGGATACAAGGGCGGTGACATTGTTATCCCTTCCGAGCATAACGGAATCCCCGTAACCGAGATTGGATACGGCGCATTTAAGAGTGATTACAAGCTTACTGATCTTGTTATTCCCAAAACTGTTACGCTCATTGATGGAGATGCTTTTGAGAATCAGACCTCTCTTACAACGGTATGGGTTGGCGAGGGCGTTGTTACTATTGGCGTAAGCGCCTTTGAGGGCTGCACAAAACTCGAAACTGTTATAATCAGCAACGCTACCGAGTATATTTATGCAAGTGCTTTTAAGGGTTGCACTTCACTAAAAACCGTTACACTCGGTAAGAACGTAAAGGAGATTACCGGCTCTGTATTTGAGAATTGCACAAGCCTCAAAACTATAGAAATTCCCGCTTCTATTGAGAAGATGGGTTCGTGGGTATTTAATGGAACTAATATGACCAACATTTACTTTGGCGTATCTGCCCCCGGCGAGAATTGGAGCGAGAAGTGGGCAGAAGGTCTTAACGAGGATGTAAACATCCATTGGGCAGAATAAAGCAATAGCATAACAGTGAAAAGCGCGGAGAAATCCGCGCTTTTTTGTATAGTATGTTACAAGTAGGTAAAATTTAATTATTTTATTGTTTTTAATTGACTATCCAGGGAAATTGTGGTAT
This sequence comes from uncultured Ruminococcus sp., assembly GCA_964463025.1. GTDB lineage: Bacteria > Bacillota > Clostridia > Oscillospirales > CAG-272 > UBA1740. The sequence continues at coordinate 955 of CAYXAC010000171.1, read as the reverse complement.
AATACATTATTATGGATTTTTATGGTCTTTTGACGGAAAGGAGGCTCCAATATGCGAATACTAGGTATTGACCCGGGACTTGCGACGGTCGGTTGGGCGGTGCTCGATTCCGAGCGCGGCAATCTTCGTCCGGTTGCATTCGGCGCGATAACCACCCCTGCACACACCGATATTGAAGCTCGCCTTTTGATGATAAAAAACGACCTCGAAACGATAATTGAGAAATACTCTCCGCACGAAATGGCGATAGAGGAATTATTCTTCAACACCAACATCACCACCGGCATCGCGGTTGCCGAAGCGCGAGGCGTCATTCTTTGCGCGGCACACGCAAAAGGACTCAAAATCAGCGAATACACGCCCCTGCAGGTCAAGCAGGCGGTTGTCGGCTACGGCAAGGCAGAGAAGCATCAGGTTATCGCAATGGTAACCTCGATATTAAAGCTCAAATCTCCCCCGAAGCCCGACGATACGGCAGACGCCGTCGCAATAGCGATATGCCACTCGCAGTGTGCAGGCTCGGCAATCGGCAAATACTTTAATCAAAGATAGGACAAGCTTATGTGGTTAGCAGATAATTGGAAAGACTATTCGGTAATCGATACCTCCTCGGGTGAAAAGCTCGAGAGATGGGGCAAATATACACTCGTCAGACCCGACCCACAGGTAATATGGAAAAGCGACAAGAAAAATTCCCTCTGGCGCACGGCAGACGCGAGCTATAAGCGCAGTCGTTCTGGCGGCGGCGCGTGGAGTGACAACAAGCTTCCTGAGAGCTGGGTTATCTCCTACGGCGACCTTAATTTCCGCATCAAGCCTATGGGCTTCAAGCACACAGGACTCTTTCCCGAGCAGGCTGCGAACTGGGATTGGTTTGGTAACCTTATAAAGAAAGCGAACAGACCTATAAAGGTGCTCAACCTTTTTGCCTACACGGGCGGTGCAACCGTCGCAG
>CAYXAC010000170.1:0-3057 GCA_964463025.1 uncultured Ruminococcus sp. | reverse complement strand
GTCGCAGCAGCGAAAGCAGGTGCGAGCGTGGTTCACGTTGACGCATCCAAAGGTATGGTTGCGGCGGCAAAGGAGAACGCTCGCCTTTCGGGACTTGCCGACGCTCCTATCCGCTACATCGTCGACGATTGCAAGAAGTTTATCGAGCGCGAGATTCGCCGCGGCAACAAGTACGACGGCATCATAATGGATCCTCCCTCTTACGGCAGAGGTCCCACAGGCGAGGTTTGGAAGATAGAAGAAAACATCGACGGCTTCGTTGACCTCGTATCAAATCTTCTCTCTGACGAGCCACTCTTTTTCCTGCTTAATTCCTATACTACGGGACTTTCCGCATCAACAATGAAATACATCACCGCCATTCGACTTTTATCTAAAAAGCAGGGATATTCCGAGGCAGACGAGCTTGGATTGCCTGTTGAGAACACCGGACTTGCACTTCCGTGCGGCTCGAGCGTGCGTGTAACATTCGGAAAATAAACGAAACGGCTATTTATATGAACGATTATATTATAAAATGTGAAAATCTCGGTTTTACCTATACCGAGAGCACCGAGGATGAGCTTTCGACAGGCGAGGAAATTCCCGCCCTCAAGAACGTAAATCTCGGCATTAAGCGTGGCGAATACGTTGCGGTTCTCGGGCATAACGGCTCGGGCAAATCCACTCTTGCCAAGCTTCTTAATATGATTTTGACTCCCACTGTGGGCAAGATTTACATTGACGGCACAGACATCACCGCCGAGGACTTCACCGAGGATGACGTATTTGCAATCCGTCGCAAGATAGGTATGGTCTTTCAGAATCCCGATAACCAGCTTGTAGCTACCGTTGTCGAGGAGGATGTTGCCTTCGGTCCCGAGAATCTCGGACTGCCTCGAGAGGAAATCCGCAGACGAGTCAATTCCTCGCTCGAGCGTGTCGGAATGCTTGACTATATGCGCCACGCGCCGCACAAGCTCTCGGGCGGTCAGAAGCAGCGCGTTGCCATCGCAGGCATCATAGCTATGAAGCCCGAGGTGATTATCTTCGACGAATCCACCGCTATGCTCGACCCACTCGGCAGACGAGAGGTTGTCGAGATAATGGAGCGCCTCAACAGAGAGGAAGGCATCACCGTCCTCAACATCACTCACTATATGGAGGAGGCCGCGAGAGCCGACCGTGTTATCGTGGTCAACGATGGCGAAATTGCTCTTGACGGAACTCCCGAAAAGGTGTTCGCAAAGGTCAAACTGCTTCACTCTATGGGACTTGAAGCGCCGCAGGGCAACGAGCTCGTGCTGCTTCTGCGTGCCGCAGGCTGCAAAATAAACGGTCCCTCGCTCACCGAGGACGAATGCGTAGAAACGCTATATAACTTCATTTGCAAGGAAAAAAAGATATAAAATGAACGAAATTCTGAAAATAGACAAGGTTTCCTTCGTCTACGGCAAGGGAACTCCCTTTGAGAAGGTCGCGCTCGATAACGTCAGCGTCTCCTTTGGCAAGGGCAGAATAACCGGACTCATAGGTCATACCGGCTCGGGCAAATCCACCCTCGTCAATCTGCTTAACGGTCTTTACAAGCCGAGTGCAGGCAGCGTGTACCTTGACGGCGAGGACATATGGAAGAATCCGAAAGAAATTGCAAAAATTAGATATCGCGTCGGACTCGTAATGCAGTATCCCGAGTATCAGCTCTTTGACGAAACGGTCAGGGCAGATATCGGCTTTGCTCCGCGTAATCTCGGGCTTTCTCCCGGTGAGGTAGAGGAGCGAGTTATCGAGGCGGCACGCTTTGCGGGTGTCAGTCCCGACCTGCTTGATAAATCGCCCTTTGAGCTTTCAGGCGGTCAGAAGCGCCGTGTTGCCATAGCGGGTATTATCGCTATGCGCCCCGACGTTCTAGTGCTCGACGAGCCCGCGGCAGGTCTTGACCCTCGCGGCAGACGTGAGATACTCGGCGGACTTCGCGATTATGTAAACACGCTTGGCACGTCTGTAATTCTCGTCAGTCACTCTATGGAGGATATGGCGCATTACTGTGACGACGTCGTGGTTATGAATAACGCGAAGGTATATAAAACGGGAACAGTCGAGGAGATTTTCTCAGAGGCAGAGTCGCTCACCGCAGTAGGACTTGATGTACCTATGGTTTCGCGCGTTGCGCTTGCACTAAAGGCGCGCGGAATAGACCTCGATGGCACTCTCTATACCACCGAGGGAATGCGCGACGCAATCCTTTCTTACCTGAAAGGAGGCAAAAAATGATAAGTGACATCACACTCGGTCAGTTTTTCCCGGGCTACTCTCCCATTCACAAGCTCGACCCGAGAACGAAAATTTTGCTTGCAGCCCTCTTTATCGTCGCGGTATTTGTGGCGAACAATCCCGCATCATTCCTGCTTATCGGTATAGTATCGCTTCTGCTCGTTATTATCAGCCATATTTCATTCTCGGTTGTTATCAAGGGCATTAAGCCGATACTCTTTATACTATTGTTCACCGCGCTTATTAACATCTTTGTGACCACGGGTGATGGCGCACCTCTCGTTGAATTCTGGGTTATTAAAATATACAGAGAGGGAATAATAAGAGCAGTGCTTATGGCGCTTCGAGTCATAATTCTTATCGTAGGCACGAGTATTCTCCTGACCTACACGACTTCGCCTATATCTCTTACCGACGGTCTTGAGTCGCTTCTCTCGCCACTCAAGAAGATTAAAGTACCCGTACACACATTTGCTATGATGATGTCGATTGCCCTGCGCTTTATTCCAACGCTTATTGAGGAAACCGAGAAGATTATGAACGCGCAGAAATCGCGTGGCGCCGACTTCACAAGCGGCAGTCTGGTTCAGCGCGCAAAGGCGCTCATACCGCTTCTCATTCCGCTGTTCGTTTCCTCGTTCAAGAGGGCAGAGGAGCTTGCTACGGCTATGGAATGCCGCTGCTATCGCGGCGACGTCGGCAGGACCAAACTCGTTAAGCTTGAGTACAAGGCTCGCGATTTCGTATTCCTTGCGATGTTCGTTATACTCCTTGCCGCTATGATAGCGCTCAGCATCCTTCCTT
>CAYXAC010000169.1:0-3067 GCA_964463025.1 uncultured Ruminococcus sp. | reverse complement strand
TGGAAACCTTCAGGAATTTATCAAGGCGCATGAATTAGCCGTTAACCTGATCCTTGAGAACCTTGGAAGCAGAGAAAGCAGGCTTCTTTGCAGCAGCAATCTTGATAACCTCGCCAGTCTTGGGGTTGCGACCTTCTCTTGCAGCAACTTCCTTAACTTCAAAGGTACCGAAGCCGATAAGCTGAACCTTATCACCGTTCTTAAGTGCACCTGCGATAGCAGCGAGAGTAGCGTTTACAGCTGCCTCTGCAGCCTTCTTGGAGAGATTTGCCTCAGCGGCAACAACATTTACGAGATCTGTCTTGTTCATTGGTTTTTACTTCCTTTCAAAAAGTTTTATCGCTTATATTATACCAATTATTTCACGATAAAGCAAGAGAAAATCTACATTTTTCCGTACTAAAAACAAAATTCGTCTTAATTTATAATTTTGTCAGGCAATTTTTGTATATTTTGCCGTTTTTTTGAGACTTTCAACGCTCAAACCGCCTGAAAATACTGAAAAAACAGCATAGATTATCGCCGCGACAATTATTGACAATGCCAAGGATACAAGCGAAGGAAAACTTATAAATAGCATATCGTGACAGACTCTCGCAAGCAAGACAGCAGCAGAAGCGGATATATACGACGGCATTGAGCATTTTATAATAGGTAGTCTTCCGGCGCATTTGGTAATATAAATTATGCCCGAAACAACAAGCGCTATTGCATAAGATGCGACCGTTCCTATCGGCGCGCCCGATATACCGAAATCGCCATTACGAAGCAGCATTACACTGACCAATGTCTTGCCCACTGCACCGAACAGCATCGAAATCACAGGTGCTCTCACATCTCCCACCGCCTCTAATGCAGAGTTGACAATTGTGAGAAGCGATGCAAAGAAGATTGCCGGTGCAAGCAGGGTAAGCAATGATGCTCCAATCTCGATTTCCGATGCGGGAAACAGAACAGAAAGTATCTCGCGCGAGAAAACGATCATACCTACAAGTAACGGTGCGGATACAAACGAGGATAGCTCTAGCGCACTACCAAAGGACTCAGAGAACATCAGCGAATCCTCTTTCACTCTGGCGCGTGTGAATGTCGGCATGAACGCTGCCGAAATGGGAGTTATAACAGAAATCGCAAGATTAAACATCGGTACTGCCAGTGTCGTATAATTTCCGTATAGAGCCGATGCCTCGGGCTCGGTGTATCCAAGCGACAAAAGGCTGCGCATAATTACCGCAAGATCTATAATATTGGTTATACTCATCACTGCAGCGCCTAGAGTAATTGGGAGAGATATAGCAAGGATTTTTTTTAGAATATTTTCTTCCGATTTCTTACTCTGCCCTGCTTTTTCATCAACTTTTCGCTTTTTAGCGCAAACAAGAAGATACACAAGACCAAAGAAAGCACCAAAGGTTACACCGAGAATCGTGAGTGCAGATGCTATTTCAAGCGGAAGATTATGACTTGCAGCAAAGATCGCAAAGAGGAGCCCGAGCACCAGCTTGCCCACTCCCTCGATTATCTGCGATACGGCTATATCTAAAAGCTGCATATTTGCGTTAAGATATCCTCGCACCACGCCCGCAAGAGAAATAAATATAATTGATGGTGCTATTGCTATCATAGTAGCGCGCGAGTGGCTGTTGCCGATAAGCTCCGCCAAGGGCTCTGCAAATAATATAAATAGCAAAGCTACCGATGTTCCAAGCAGAAGAAATGCCCGTGCAGCCGTTCTGACGATACGCATCTCATCTATTTCGTTACCTCGCGCCTTTGCCTCCGAAACGAGAATCATCACCGCCTTGGGCACACCTGCCGTGCAAAGCAGATAGAAAAATCCATAAACCGTATAAGCCGAATTAAAATATCCCATTCCCTCGTCACCGAGTATATTGGATAGTGGAATTTTGTATATCAGTCCCAAGACCTTTACTATTACCGCCGAAAGAGTGAGCGACAACGCACCGCCTATTATCCCCTGCGCTGTCGAAGCACCACCATTGCTACTTTGCATTTTTAACCCCCTGAAAAGAAAAAGATTCACTAAAATATATTAGCGAATCTCTTCATTTATAATAATATAAGGAAAAATACTAGCAAAAATCAAGCTTCCTCGTCAAAGAAATCAAATATTTCCTGCTCGTCACGAATAAGCGATGCCTCGCCCTCTGAACACTTCTCCTCTGCGAGTCGCAGATATTCGTAGGGATACTTGGGACGGAATATACGCTTGATCTTCGTATCGGTCGGGTCGGTAGGCGAAGCCTTGACCAGCTTCGTCACCGCGCCTGCTCCAACAGCAAAAATCGTCTGCAACTCCTCCATCATATAGATATTATAGAGTCCCTCGTGTCCGTCAATAGAAAAACCAACGTTCTCAAGGTTGCCGACGGTATTCTTCTGCCTATACATATAATAAGGCTTATATCCCGCAAACTTCGTTCTTAACTGCGAATACGCAACACTTTTCGCTGCATCACCGCCCGTGAGCGAATATACGCTGGAGTTGTTGCGAAGCGCATCTGACGCCTTTTTAACACAGAAGGTGTGAACCGTGATGTTGGTGGGCGCAAGCTCTATTATCTTGTCCACCGTTTCGGAGAAATTCTTAAAATCATCGCCCGGCAGACCTGCAATAAGGTCAATGTTAATATCCCTGATACCGCTTTCCTTGGCAAGTGCATAGGCGCGATAAAAATCCTCTGTCGTGTGGCGTCTGCCAATTTCGCGCAGAATGTCGTCGCTTAATGTCTGCGGATTAACGCTTACTCTCGTAACACCGTGAGCCTTGGCAACCGCAAGCTTCTCTGCCGTAATGGTATCCGGTCTGCCTGCCTCAAGCGTAAATTCAAAGAGCGATGCCGTATCAATTCGCTCATCAATCTTGGACAAAAGTCGCTCAAGCTGCTCAGCCGAAAGCGTGGTCGGAGTGCCGCCGCCGATATAAATCGTTGTAAGCGTCATTCCCAGCTTGTTTATAACCTCAAAGGTTGATTCAATCTCTCTAAGCAGCACCTCGAGATATTCGTCAATCATAGAGAGCAGTCTTTTCGTCGTATACGACACG
>CAYXAC010000168.1:0-3068 GCA_964463025.1 uncultured Ruminococcus sp. | reverse complement strand
TTCATAGGTGCCATACCAGAGTTTATAAGAAGAAGTGATTTATCGTTATTGGGAATAAGCGAAAAGCTGCCGAGGCGAAGATGGCCCTTGCTCTCAAAGAAAGCGAGGAATTTTTCTCTAAGCTCATTAAGTGATGTCCATTTCATTGTGGGAATATCTCCTGATTTTTATTTTAACATCTAATTATATCACAATAAATATTATAAAGTCAATAGAAATAATCAAAAATAAAAGGCCTGCGGTAACCGCAGGTCTTTTACACTATTAAGCAATATTCAAAATGTTTCTGAACGCTTCGACGCCGTTGTCGTTGAGAATCGGGAACTCGTAATAGAATTCAAAGCTTCCTCCCATAGCATACACGAGAATTACACCCGCTACGATAAGCACAACGGAAATTATAAGAATCGTGCGCGCAAAGGTCTTGACAGGGCCTGCGGGAATAAAGAATGCGCAGATGATAAGCGCTAAATTTCCAACATAAGGTAGCGAGAACAAAATCAAAAGTCCAATACCCGCCCAGAATGATACGTTGTTATTTGCTAAAGGCTTCATATTATACCTCCTAAGGTTATTACAATGATTTTAACATAATAATACGGCTTTGTCAATATTTTCTTTTTATTTTTATCCTGCTTGACTGACGAAACTTTAGGTGATATAATAGAGTAAAATTCATTTTTTCGGAGTTATAACAATGAAGCTACAGCTTGTGGCAACCTGCCTTTTCGGCCTTGAGCATCTGCTCGGTGAGGAAATAGACGCGCTCGGATATGAACGCATATCCACCATCGACGGTAGAGTTACTTTTGCAGGCGACGAGGAAGCAGTCGCGCTATCCAATATATTTTTACGCTATGCGGAGAGAATATTTATCAAGGTCGGCTCATTCCGTGCAGAAAGCTTCGAGGAGCTTTTCGAGGGTACAAGGGCGCTTCCTTGGTCCCAATTTATCGGCAAGGACGATATCTTCCCCGTCAAGGGACATTCGATAAAATCAAAGCTCTACTCTATCCCCGACTGTCAGGCGATAATCAAAAAGGCGGTGGTAAAAAATCTCGCAGAGGTCTACGGAATCTCGATTTTCCCCGAGGAAAAGGTGAAATATCAGATAGAGTTCTTTATACTGAACGACGAGGCAACGCTTATGATAGACACGACGGGCTCACCACTGCACAAGCGAGGCTACCGCCGCGAGTCGCTCGGCGCACCGATTAGAGAAACGCTCGCTGCGGCTATCGCAGCCACCTCTCGCCCGAGAGAGAACGTGCTTCTTTGGGACCCTATGTGCGGCAGCGGAACTATCGCTATCGAGGCGGCAATGCTGATGCGTAATATTGCGCCCGGTCGTAGCCGAGCGTTCATAGCCGAGGAATTCCCCTTTATTGATAAGAAAATATGGGAATCGACACGCGAGGAAGCCTTTGATGTTGAGAAAACGAGCGACTTTGAGGTATTCGCCTCAGACATCGACCCTGCGGCAGTCGCACTTGCGGAGAAAAACGCAAAGCTAGCAGGCGTTGCGGATACGGTTAAGGTATTCAGATATGATGCCAGAAAAATCTCTGCCGACGGCAGACGCGGCACTATCGTTTGTAATCCCCCATACGGTGAGCGACTTGGCACAATGCGCGAGGTTGAACAACTGTACCGCGAAATCGGCGTTCACTTCCGTTCACTCTCACCCTGGCAGGTGTACATCATTACCTCGCACCCCGCCTTTGAGAAATTCTATGGCAAGAAAGCAGACAAGGTACGCAAGCTTTACAACGGAATGATCCCCTGCTATCTTTATCAATACTTCAAGAACAAATAAAGCAAAAAGAGCGAGAAATTCGCTCTTTTCGCTTTATTTGACTACTATACTTCACTTTTAACTCCAAATTCCGCTATCTGCAAGTGATGGAAACAGAGGCTCGCGGAGCATTCGGCAGGCACTGGTTGCCATCTCTCTGGTCGATACGGCAAAGCCGCTGCGATACCAATTTATCATAGTGTACACAAGTCCCGAAAAGGCGAATTTGAACACTCTGTCCCTCGTGATTTCATCATCGTTAGGCAGGAACTTTGACATCAGAATTCTATCGCCGACAGGGTAATTTATAGTGCGCTCTATCAGGATACCTATGAGCCCCGAGACGTCGAGCACCGAGAGCAGATCACGCTTCTGATACCAGAAACGGAAGTATTCCTCAAGCTCGCTGGTGAGCGAGCGTCTGGTCTCACCGCTACGGTCAACCGTGAAGCCAACGTACTCCGACATCGAGTGGTCTATCAATGCTGCAAGAGCATCGTCCTTGCCGTCAAAGTAACGGTAAAACGCCTTTCGCGGCATATTCATTTTCTCACACAGCTCGGTTATTGTTATTTCCTCATATCTTTTCTCTTTGAGAATTTCAAAGAGGCAATTCTCTATTTCACGCTGTCTTTTTACCGATTGTTCGGTCTTGCAAAGCTTATACATTTCTATACTCCGTTTTTTTCTTTGAGTTTATTATATCAACCCACCCTGAAAGAGTCAACCGATATTTTACATTTTTCTTTTTCTTTTTATCCAATTATTTGCTTTTTTACTATTTTCTTGTAAGTTTTTTGTTAACATTGCACAAACATTTTTTGAATTTTTCGTTACGAGGTGTCACAAAAGCGCCGCTTTTGTCCCTTATTTTTTGTTTTATAATTTGTTATAATTATATCAAGCAAATATGCTAAAAATTTTTGGAGGAAACAAAAATGGCAAAACAAGTTCAACTTGATGCAAATGGCAAGCGTAAGTTTGGCATTCGCGACAGTTTGGCTTATGCAGCCGGTGACCTTGGCTGTAACATGAGCTTCGCCCTTAAGGGCACAATGGCAATTTTCTGGACCCAGATCATGGGTATGTCCGCTTGGTATTCCATTCTTCTCGTTATCGTTCAGATATGGGATGCTATTAACGACCCGATTATCGGTGCGATGATCGACGCTGACAATCGTAAGTATAAAAGAAACAAGTTCCTGCAGTACATTTTCGTTGGTTCTATCGGTCTTATCGTCGGTGGTGCTTGCGTATTTATCCCAGTTCCGAA
>CAYXAC010000167.1:0-3087 GCA_964463025.1 uncultured Ruminococcus sp. | reverse complement strand
TAAACAGACCTGCGTTGATATTCTGCGCGTTCTTTGCGCTCTTGTCCTTGAACTGCGTCATGCGCGAAAGCTCACCAAACATGGTGTAGCAGTCGAGAATCCAGCCAAGCTCTGCGTGCTGGGGCACATGCGATTGTACGAAGAGAGTGTTCTTCTTCTCGTCAAGACCGCAAGCCATGTAAAGCGCAAGTGTTTCGTAAGTTCTGCGGCGAAGCTCGGCAGGTACTTGTCTTACGGTTATTGCGTGCAGGTCAACTACGCAGTAAAAGGTCTTGTATTCCTCGGAGAATCTCGAAAAGTTCTTGATAGCACCGAGATAATTTCCTATTGTAAGGTTTCCCGAGGGCTGAACTCCCGAGAAAACTATTTTCTTGTCAGCAAGCATTGATACGTCCTCTTTAGATTATTTATGAAAAAATTATACAACGGAAAGAGAATTTTGTCAAGTATGAAATTATCTTTAGGTTGTTTGAAAGAAAAATATGATTATAAATATGGTAAATTTGCACATACAAAAGCTTTTTTATCGGGAAAAAATGCATTTTTTTTGCGTATTTGAAGAAAATTATAAATTTATTATAAAAAAATGAAAAAACATTTGCATTTTTCAATTTTGTATGCTATAATAGTTTCTGCTCAACTAAACGCGCTGTGCGCGAAAGATTTGAAGAAAATAAAATGTTAAGGATGAAAGACATGAAAAAAAGAATTATTGCTTTAGTTCTTGTTGTTGTGATGTCGGTTCTTTCACTTGCAAGCTGCGGTAGCTTCAACTTTGTGAAAGAGGATCTCAGCAATTACGCAGACTTCGATTACGAGGCGTTCAAGAAGGCTCTTGCTTCTATCGAAATTACGGACGGCGATTTTACCACCAACGAGGAAATCAGACAGAAAAAGGTACTTGCTGTCGTGTACGACAAGATTGCAGACGCTATCATTGCTGCTGCAGATGATGATGACAAGAAGGAATCCGGCACTGTTGGTGCAGGCGACGTTCTTTACTACGTTTACTATGCAACCGATGCAGAGGGCAACGTTTACTTCTACTCCGAGATGAAGGAGTCTGCTATCACCGCTTCCTCCACCAAGGCTGCTCACGTTATTGAGCTTGGCGGCATTGACGTTGAGGATAAGGACGCAGACGAGATCAAGAAGCTCATCAAGCAGAATCTTGTAGCTCACGCTGATCTTGCAGATTACGTTTACTCCATGATTATCAAGACCGAGCTTGAGGAAAATGCTGAGGCTGACCTCAAGGAAGAGAATCCCGAGGCTACCGAGGACGAAATTGAGGCAGCTATTGCAGATTCCACCAAGGTTAAGGACGGTGACAAGATTGTTATCTCCTACACCCGTACCTACACCAAGGTTGAGGATGACGGCGTAGAGACCAGCGTTACCGAGAGTGCGGTATTCGAGCCTATCGTTGTTAATGCAGAGAATCCTCTCTCCTCTAAGTTTATTGCCGAGAACGCTGTTGCTAACATCGGCGGCGACGCAGTTAAGGTTGGCGAGAGCAGCACATTTGAAGTTGAAATTGAAGGTGTTACCTATAAGTACTCCGATGTAAAGGTTCTTTACAAGGTTGAGAGCGAGGGCCAGGCTATCGCTACCTTCAATTACACCTATACTACCGATAAGAATGTTACCCCCGACAACTGCCGTTCCAGCAGCGCGGAGAAGGTAAATCTTAAGGACAAGGAGCTTACCTACTACGTATATCCCGTATACGCTCTTTCTGCTCCCGCAGCAGACGAGATCAAGGGCTCCGATATTCTTGAGTGGATCGCCGGCAACAAGATCACCGCTGATTACTTCGAGGTATTAGAGGACGAGGGTTACGTATACGAGGGCGTTAAGCTCACCGAGCTCGTAGCAGATCTCGTAAGCATCTACGACGCTGAGGAAGAGGACAATAAGTTCTACGCAGAGGACACCGAGCTCAAGAAGGCATACGATGCATACATGGATGCAGTAGAGGAAGGCGGAAGCTCTCCCACAACTGCACAGAAGGAAACCATTGAGGATCTCAAGAAGGTATACAACGATCTTCAGAAGGTTGAGGCAAAGAAGATCTACGCTAAGGTTGACGCTGCTGTAAAGGGCGAGGAAACCGCAAGCGCAGCTATCATCGAGGAATACAGCGAGGATACCTACCACACCCTCAAGGAAACCTATGATGAGATCATTATCGAAAGCGTTCAGGAAAAGGTTTGGGAGCTTATCGAAAGCGCTGTAAAGGTTAACTACTATCCTGAGAAGCTCGTTAAGGAGTACAAGGAGCACATCTACGACACCTACGAGTACGAGTACTACAAGGGCACTGCAAGCAGCGATAGCACCACCGGTACTACCATCAGCAACTACGACACCTACGAGAACCTTAACGCTTATATTATGAAGCAGCTTAATATCAGCAACGAGGCTGATATCGATGCAAATATCGAGAAGCAGGCAAAGGCTTACATCGAGCCTATCATCAAGATCTACGTTGTTGCAAAGGCTTGCGAGGCTGATGCAGTCAAGGTTATGACCACCTATATCCAGCAGGATATTGATGCAGGTGCATACGAGGTTGACGAGCATTCTTACGAGGAGACCTACGGTGATGCAGCGGCTGAGAAGATTGAGGAAGCTAAGGAGCAGGCTGAGGAGAACAAGGCTGACGCTCTTAAGAATGCAGAGATGTTCCTCATCGACGACGCATTCATCAAGAATTACAAGAAGGAAGTTGGTAAAGCATACTACAGACAGCTTGTAGAGGAATACGGCGAGATCAATCTCCGCGCATCCTTCCAGTTCAACAACCTCTTCTACTATCTAACCAGCACCAACATTCAGATGAATGATCACGGCGGTCAAAATCACAGCGAGTCCAAGTACGTAGAGATCGACGGAGTTAAGTACATTGACTTCAGAACCGTTAAGTACACCATCGCTGCAGAGGCAGACGCTGAGTAATACGGCAAAAGACTTAAATTCGCTCTGCCGTCCTGCAGGGCAAAGACAATATAAAAAAAACAGGCGAAGTTTCTTCGTGCGTTTTTTCAAGAAGTAACATATTAATAAATTTAAGTTATGCACCTA
>CAYXAC010000166.1:0-3102 GCA_964463025.1 uncultured Ruminococcus sp. | reverse complement strand
TTTTTTGCTTTACTTGACTATTATAGCCTCGCCAAGCTGGTTGTCTATATTGTATCTTCCGTCCTTGATGGAAACGGTTAGACCGCTTTTTCTCCTTGCGACGACGGTGATAGGCTCACCGCTGTAACAGCCGAGCGAGAAAAGAAAGGCGTCAAGCTCTTCGTCGTCCGTTTCAATACGGTCAATTATATATTCTTTTCCTTCCTCAGCCAAACAGAGATTCATAGCATTCTCCAATTTTCGTTGAAAATAAGTCAGTTAGCACGCGCTAACTGCATTAACATTATACACATAGCAGGGGGATTTGTCAAGTTTTTTTGAAAAATTTTTGAAAATTTGTAAAAATGTACTGTTTTTTCGAGTTTGCAAATTATTATTTGTGCAATATTAGAGGCTCGCTTTGCAAAAGTGAGCCTGTTTTTGAATTTGATTTATTCAAATGAAATGTCTATTCTTCCTATTCCGCCGTTGACCTCCACCTTGCTTTCGCCGTTGCCTATAACACGCGAGGAGGTAAGACTCTCGCCGTCAATTCGAAGCTCGCCGAGTGCCTTATTAAGCTCGGCAGTATAGGAATCTCTGTCTCCGAGAAGCTCTATTTTTACCTCACCGACGCCAAGGTCAAGCTCGCTTTCGCCAAGCAGCTCGGCTTTCAAATTAAGTGCGCCGACACCCATTTCAAGATCGAGATTTTTAATGCTTCCGTCAAGTATGCTTATCTCTCCTGCTCCGCCCTCAATATCGGCAGAAGAAGTAACTGTGAGATTGTCAATTCTCGCCTCACCTGCACCAAGCTCCAGATGAAGAGCACCTGTCCTGAGATGCTCTACGGTAAATTTACCCGCACCTGTAACTATATCTACCGAGGAAAACGCAAAACCTCTGGGAACGTATACCGTCAATATAGGATTCTCGTAATTGGCATTATTAGGTGTATTGTCGCGCACCGTAAGAGTGCCGCCCGAAACCTTAACGTCTATACGTTTTATATTGGAATCTACCGAAAAACCGTCGCTCTCGACAATCTTAAAATCAGCGGCACCAACCTCTACTGAAAGAGATGAGATTTCTCCCTCTACCGCGTAGGTCTGCTTCTCACCGACGGCAGAATCGCCCATTCCCGTCATCCAACCTACAATGCCTACAATACCGCCTATAATTCCAGCGATGATCAGTACAGCCAATGCAATGGCTGCGTATTTTATCAGCTTCTGCTCGCTTGTCATTTTATATCAGCTCCTCCAAATAGACAAAGCCCCTTGATATGAACGGTAACACCAGAAGCACTCTTAACGATGCGCTCATCCGACATACCGCCGAAAATAGACGTCGAATCAATATCCACCATTACATTTGCAGGAAGAAGAATGTCCACTCCACCGAAAATTGCGGAAAGTCTGATTTCACAGTCCTTTTCAATTATCGCATCACGAAGGTCGCACTTGATACCGCCGAAAATTGCGTTAAGCTCAGCACCTTCAAAAACCTTGCCCGAGAAGTCCATATCAGTACCAGAAAATGCTGAAAAGCCCGAGGGGACGTCATCGTTTTTCTCAACTTCGTTCTCTTTACCCGAGAATATCCCCTTGAATATCAGCTTCAAGGCAATTATAATAATAATCGCAGGGACGATCAGCTTCCATACGAGGGAAAAATCTATAACGTCCTGCGCGCCAAGCAGGAGAATTCCGCCAACGGCAAGACCGATAATGCTTCCCGTCTTATCTCTGTCAGTGATAAGCCCTATAAGACTTGGAACTAATATAAAGAGTGTCCACCAGCCGTCAAACCACAAGCTGACGTCAGTCATACCGAGAGCGTTCAATGCGATCACCACACCAACCGCGAGAAGCACTACACCCCAGATTATGCTATTTACTTTTTTCATTTTTATCTCCTTTTGGATTTTTTATTTATTATAAACCCGTTTTCTCTAAAAGTCAATATTTATATCAAGCTTTCTATCTCAAAAATAAGTGAAGCGGTATTGTCCTCGGAGTATTCGATTTCCTCGGATATAATTCTTGCGTTGTCTATTATTTCAGACTCTGTGAGCACCCCTTGCGCTACCGAGTTTTCGAGCATTTCAGTAAGCAAAATAGAGAACGCCACTCTCGCACGCAGATTATCAAAACTATCTGCCACACTTGCGTGTCGGAAGATAAGGTAGGCTAGGAATCGCTCGAAATAGGGCGCGTAGTTTTTACTTGCGACGGTCTTTCCGACCTCAATAATATCTCTGTGTAACTCGTCGAGCAACTCAAGCTCGGAGAATATCTCTCGCCATTCTGCAGAGGTATGTATGATTGTCGGCAGCGCATATTTTTCGCGAATTTTGGAAACACGCTCATGATACGGTAGACTTCTTTCAGCAAGAATAGAATATATTTCTTGGCGCGATTTGAGCGTATCCAGCTCGGTTTCCTCGGGAATATCGATTTCGCACTTCTCTATACCCATAAACTCGTCATAATCATCGCTTGTGAGAATAATTCTTGCCGCTTCCTCGCAGGAAGCACCTATTCCTCCCTCGATGCGCTCGCCTATCTTGTTGTAAAATCGCGGATGCTCCTTGCAGATGTCAGATATATATTCCTCTCCGTAGCGCGAGATAAGACGGCAAAGCCCCGAGCATTCAAGGAACGGACAGCGCTCGCCCTCGGTGAGTGTAATTTGCATTTTATCTCGGTTTATACGAGAAAGAATTTCCTCGAGCTCGCCACTCGGCAAGCTCTCGTATTTTTCGAGAGTCCTTGGGTCAAGATAAATCTCCCAGCCGACACAGCAGGAATGTTGGCATAGGTCTGCTATACAAGCGAATTTATTATAATAGGAAGGAAAATATACTTTCATATTGCATTATCCCATAAAAATCATTGAGATTATTTTATCACAAGCACTAAAAAAATGCAATAAATTAGTAGAAAAAGCGCGAGGAAAGACAAAAAAAGCAATTTGCAAAAGCAAGCACCATGTATTTTTTTTATTTTTTCAATAAAACGTATTGACAAAAGAGATTTTTTTTGATAAAATGGTTAGGCTTAATGTATGGAGCATTAGCTCAGTTGGTTAGAGCTACCGGCTCATAACCGGTCGGTCCAA
>CAYXAC010000165.1:0-3127 GCA_964463025.1 uncultured Ruminococcus sp. | reverse complement strand
GATACTGTTGACCTCAAGACCGTAAGAGCAAAGGCTCTCTACGATCAGGATACCAAGATGGAGATGAGAAAGTCGCACCTCAACCCCGTAATCAAAGAGGTTTACGACAACTACTTCAAGGGCGGTTACGGCTGTCACGCAGCTCACCACGCTCTCCACACTTCCTACGTGGATAGAAAGAAGTTCCACTTCTAATTTAATATAAAAGTGTCCCGAGTCACAAGGCTCGGGATTCTTTTATGCATTTTCAACACTTTTGAACAAAAAAATATAAAATTCTATTGACTTTTAGTGCGTTTTGTGCTATAATTAGCTTCCAAAACATAGCAAACTCTAACATGGTATATGCTTGCAATAGGGGCAAGCGTTTCTACAAACCGCCGCAAATGGTTGTCTACCGCGTACTCTCGATGCGCGATTGACAGCCTTTTTTATATAATTTTTTATATAATTTGAAATAATTGCTTTAGAAGCCTTTGGTTACGTCGGAACGGTGCTGGTCATAGCTTCAATGCTGATGACCTCGCTAATCAAGCTGCGAATTATAAATACCTGCGGTTCTGTAATAAGCACGATATACTCTGCCATTGTCGGCGCGTGGCCAATAGTAGTTATGAATACCGTCTAGTGGTGATAAACTTGTATCAAATCATCCTTTATTACAATAAGCGCCGTCAGCTAACCGGCGTATCGGTAAGCTGTGATGACGGAAGCCTGTGGCACTTTATTTCGCTCAACAAAGACGGAATAAAAGCCGAATTTCCAGAATATGATTTTAATATTGACCCAACCAGCGAGGTGTATCTCATCTACCGCGACAGCACAATAATCTCATTTTTCGTAGAAAAATCGAGGCAGACACATATATTCTTGAAACAAGCTATGCTGTAAAAAAGTATCAAGCGAGTGCTGTCGAATATATGCTGGAGCTCATCAAGGCAAAGGGTGTTAATAAAATAAGTATCGAGGATAACGGCTCGATACGCAATACATACATTAAGAAATTGGAATTCACCGAACAATCGGGAGTTCTGATACGCGATATTTAAGAAAGGAACAGAACGATGAAATTATATATAGACGGTAACGAAATAATAGCAAAGCCCGAGCAGTCACTATATGATATGATAAGTGAGCTTGGTCTTTTCGAGGGCAAATTATCGACAGACCCGATAGTTGCTAAAATTACGGGTAGAGTATTTACCCTTAATTACATTCCCCTGCGACAGAAGGACGTACTACCCGACAGAGAGTCGGTCAGAAAAGCAATGGCAGCTTCAGGAGGTGTTATTCGCCTGTTGCGTTACAATGATCCCTCTGCCAGAGATGCTTACAGAAGAACGGTGCAGTTCGTGCTTTTCCTAGCTATTAAGCGACTTTGGCCATCGGCACAGGCGAAAATAAGCTGCACGCTAGGTCAAGGAATGTACGTCAAGGTGACAGGCGCTGAGGACTTCTCTGCCGACAAGCTCAAGGCCGAGGTTGCCAAAATAGTTACCGAGGATATTCCTCTCAAGCGCCGCAGAATTCCTACCGACGATGCTATAAAATACTATGAGAGCGTCGGACAGCAGGACAAGGCGCAGTTGCTCAAATATCGCACAAAAAACACGCTCGACGTTTATGAACACGGCGGTTTTTCCGATTACTACTACGGAGAGATGACGCCTACCACTAAATTTTTGTTCACTTGGGATATCATTGAAGCGCCAGAGGGATTTATCTTCCTTTTCCCTGACGTAAAGAACCCCGACAGAGTAGCGGAGTACCGAGAGATGCCAAATCTTTTCGCCGTTTATACCGAGGGCAAGGACTGGGGAGAGCTAATGCAATGCGAAACCGTGGCAGACCTCAACGAGTTGGTTAGCTCGGGTAAGGTTCGCGAGCTTATTCGCGTCAACGAGGCGTTGCACGAAAAGCGCTATGCACAGATTGCTGATATGATTTGCGAGAGAGGCGCGAAGGCGGTTATGCTGGCGGGTCCCAGCTCATCAGGCAAAACAACATCTGCAAACAGACTCGCCACACAGCTTCGCGTGCACGGCAAGATGCCTATTCTCATGAGCCTTGACGATTACTATATTGACCGTGACAAAATCGCTCCAGGCCCCGATGGGCAACTCGACCTTGAGCACATCAATACCATTGATACAGATCTGTTCGGTCAACATCTTGCGGCGCTATTACGCGGAGAAAATGTAAAACTGCCCAGCTTTAACTTCAAAAAAGGAAAAAGAGAATGGCTTGGACATAGTTTACAGCTTACCGAAAACTCTGTAATTATCGTCGAGGGATTGCACGGACTAAACCCCGTACTTCTGCCCGAGGGGCTTGAGTCGTCGCTTGTTTTCAGAATTTACGTCAGTCCCCTGCTTGCTCTTAATCTTGATTATCACAATCGCATTCCTACAAGCTACTTGAGGCTTCTCAGGCGTATTGTGAGAGATTTCGAAACACGCGGTGCATCGGTACAGAAAACGTTGTCGATGTGGGATTCGGTACGTCGCGGTGAAGAAAAGTGGATATTCCCCTACCAAGAGAATGCCGACGTAATTTTCAATAGCTCTACGCTATATGAAATAGCCGTTCTGAAGAAGCATATCTTCCCTCTTCTGACCGCTATTGAGCCGGAGGACGAATGCTACGACCGTATACGCGCAATCGTTAAGATTCTCAATTTCGTTTATGAGGCAGACGTTGATGATGAAATTCCGCCCACGAGCATAGTTCGCGAATTCATTGGTGGTAATAGCTTTTATAGAAAGTAAAATACAAACACCGACTCTCTTTTGGAGGTTGGTGTTTTTGTAATGTAGAAAATTATTATGAGTTTTTTTCATTTTGCTATTGATTTTTTGGAAAAAGTATGTTATAATTCATAAGTACGCAAAATGAAGTTTTAGGGAACTCCAAACTAAAAATGTACAGTATGCATCACGCAGAGGTATTTCGCCTATGGCGAATATACCCTCTCCCTGCACCTGACAAGCGAGCTTGTCTATCTTCGGGAAGGGTATGCGAAGCGGATTCGACGAGCCGAAGTTCATCGAGCCACTTCTCAACAGGTCTCTGCATAAAAATGATGCACGCTGTTGCATCATTTTTATGCAGAGGTATCGAAGCGGTC
>CAYXAC010000164.1:0-3178 GCA_964463025.1 uncultured Ruminococcus sp. | reverse complement strand
AAATATAGGCAAGAGTATCAAAAAATATGAGGTTTAATAATGAAAAACGAAATATTTCCGACACTTATAACCCCCTACCTCTCCGAAATGGATGCGAATACGCCCTGGAACGAATATCCCCGTCCCTCTATGGTGCGCGACTCCTTCCTCTGCCTGAACGGAGCGTGGGATTTTGCCGTTTGCAAGGGCGAGAGGGCGCCTGAATATAAAGAAAAAATTCTCGTTCCCTTCCCTCCCGAGAGTCTGCTCTCGGGCATTCAGACCGAAATTCCCGCAGGCAGCGTAATGCACTACAAGCGTAGCTTCACTATCCCCGACGGCTTTGAAAAGGGACGCCTGATTCTGCACTTCGGTGCGGTGGACACGATATGCGACGTCTACCTTAACGGCGAGCATATTGCTCACCACAAGGGTGGCTATCTCCCCTTCTCCGCCGATGTAAGCAATACGGTAAAAAACGGTGAAAACGAGCTATATCTCAAGGTGGTTGACAATCTCTCCGAGATGTACCCCTACGGCAAGCAAAAGCGCGCGCGAGGCGGAATGTGGTACACCCCGACGAGTGGTATCTGGCAGACCGTGTGGGTGGAGAGCGTGCCCGAAAATTATATTGAGAAGCTGAAGATTACGCCTACGACAAGCGAGGTTAAGATTGAGGTTATCGGCGGCGCATACTCAAAGAAGCTAACGCTGCTTGACTCGGGAGAGGTGCTTGAATTTTCGGGCAGCGAGATTACTATTGCGCCAAAGAATGCAAGGCTCTGGACTCCCGAAAGTCCGAATCTTTACAGATTCGCTATCGAGTCGGGCGAGGACAGAGTTGAGAGCTATTTTGCGCTTCGCGAAATTACCACGAGCGCGGTAGACGGTGTGCCGAGAATACTTCTCAACGGCAAGCCCTACCTCTTTAACGGTCTGCTCGACCAAGGCTACTTCCCCGACGGCATCTTTCTGCCCGCAACCTCAAAGGGCTATGAGGACGATATCCTGACGGCAAAAAAGCTGGGCTTTAATATGCTCCGCAAGCATATCAAGGTCGAACCGGAGATATTCTATCATCTGTGCGACAAGCTCGGCATGGTGGTGTTCCAGGATCTTATCAATAATTCGGGGTATAACTATATATTCGACACCGTGCTGCCCACTATCGGAATGAAGCGCTTCCCTGACAAAAATCTGCACAGAAACAAGCGCTCAAGAGCAATCTTCGAACAGCATATGTATGATATATTCGAGCATCTTTATAACTTCCCCTCGATACTTTACTACACTATCTTTAACGAGGGATGGGGGCAGTTCCGCGCTGACGAAATGTACGAAAAGGCGAAGGCGGCAGAGCCAACGAGAATTATTGACACGACGTCGGGTTGGTTCGTAAGGTCAAAGAGCGACGTGGATTCGCGCCACGTTTACTTCAAACCTGTCAAGGTTGACAAGCCGTCGGATAAACCTATCGTTATCAGCGAGTTCGGCGGCTATTCCTACCGCGTTGACGGTCATCTTTTTGGCTCGAACAACTACGGCTACAGCATTTTTGAGAATGCCGAGGACTTCTCCGACGCATTCTTGAAGCTTTATACCGACGAACTTGAGCCGCTTATCAAAAAGGGCATTTGCGCACTCGTTTACACGCAGATATCCGACGTCGAGGACGAGACAAACGGTCTTATAACTTACGACAGAAAGTGCGTGAAGCTTGACGTCAAGAAAACAAATGCTGTTATGCAAAGGCTTTATAAAAAGATATAATATAATAAGTAGAAAACAAAAACAAAAACCGCTTTTCATTGCGAAAAGCGGTTTTTGTTTTTGGTTGTGCTGTTAAATTTTACTTGTGCTGCTCTGCGTGGCCACCTGCAAGGGTGATCATCTTAACAGCCTGAAGTGAGAATTTATCAGCTACGATTTCGAGCTTCTTGGTCATTACACCGCGTGCAAGAACCTTGATTCTGCCGGTGTTCTTGGGTACAAGCTTCTTCGCCTTGAGATCGTCAAGGGTTACCTTGTCGCCGTTCTCAAAGTTTTCGCAAATTGTGTCAAGGTTGATCTCGCCAAGCTTTCCGGTTCTGTCTATGCCGGGCTCGTCATCGATCATCTCGATCATAGCCTCAGCTTCCTCGTCGGTTACAAGCTCGTCTGCGTGTACCGCATCGGTGAAGATAGGCTCATGCTCGGGCTCCTCAGCGGGTTCCTCGGTGAGTTCCTCGATAGGCTCCTCGACGGGTTCCTCAGCGGGTTCCTCAGCATATTCCTGGGCGGGCTCCTCGGGAATCTCGTTCATCTCGGGATCAATGTTGATTACATCGGAATCATCTTTCTCACTACCGTAGATAATCTCAACGTCAGCATCAGCAACTATAACGGTTTCCTCCGTGGATGCAGGCTCTGCGCTTGTATAAGGAGCAGGCTGTACGTTACTTGCGGGCGCACTTTGAGGTGCTACGGGAGATTCATTTCTACCCGAAATATCAATCATAGGAGCAACGCGAATCTCGCTTTCGCTATTCGAATTGCTCTGATCGCGAGAGGAATCGTTATTCGCAGATGCATTGTTGTATCCTGCCATCTGCTGCATGCCATCCGGAGTTGCAGGAAGAACGAAGGGAGTCGAACTTGATGCAGTGGATATGCCGCCTGCAGATCTCGAAGGCATCATGGGAATCATAGGAATTTCGTGCGTTGACATTCCACTCTTCGAGGGAATTGCAGACACCTTGGTAACAGTGTAATCCGCATCCTCGGGCTGCTGGGTCTGCTCGTTGATCTTGATCTCGTAAACCATTTCGGCAGGATCCATATCCGCAATAGGAGTAGTTTCCTCCTGCTCGATGATGTAAAGCTCGGGAGCAGAGCTTTCCCTAGATTCCTTGATTGCGGTATCTACTGCCTCGTTAATCTCGTCAACCGAAGACATCTCAACGAAGTTAAGCGATTCGAGACTGTCATCCATAACGGTGCTGTCCTCGTTGTTCTCGAAGACGCTCATGCCGCTGTAATCCTCGGCAACGTCAAATACGTTGTGCACCTCGGGAACTTCGATAAGCGTTTCGCTTACGATCTCATCGCTCATCTCGGTCGCGGATACGTTGCTCTGGAATACTGTATTCGCAGTTTCGCTAGTCGCTACGTCAGACTTCGCAAGAGTTGCGTAGCCAGCAGACTCGCTTACGATCTCATC
>CAYXAC010000163.1:0-3205 GCA_964463025.1 uncultured Ruminococcus sp. | reverse complement strand
GTAAGATTCTCAATGGTACGGATATTTCTACCCTCACGACCGATAATTCTACCCTTCATCTCGTCACCGGGGATCTGAACTACCGAAATAGCAACCTCACTGACGTGATCTGCGGCAAAGCGCTGAATAGCGAGAGAGAGAATTTCCTTCGCCTTTACGTCTGCCTCGTCCTTGAACTTCTCCTCATACTCGGCAATCTTGAGTGCAGTCTCGTGCTGCATCTCGCTGTCAAGTCTTCTGACAAGCTCTGCCTTTGCGTCCTCGCTGGTGAGTCCTGCAATCTTCTCAAGCATTGCAAGCTGACCTGCAAGAGTCTTGTTTACTTCTTCCTTAACTCTCTCAATCTCCTGAGTCTTGTTCTGAAGAATTTCCTCCTTCTTCTCAAGTCCCTCAATCTTCGCGTCAAGAGTTTCTTCCTTCTGGGTAACTCTGCGCTCAAGTCTGGAAACCTCCTTACGACGCTCCTTGATGTCTAAGTCGGCATCCTTCTTAAGCTGGAATATTTCTTCTTTTGCAGAAATAATAGATTCCTTCTTTGCATTCTCCGCATTCTTGATAGCATCCTCGAGAATCTTTCTCGCCTGCTCCTCGGCAGAACCGAGCTTGTTCTCAGCGGATATCTTGCGGATAATAAATCCAACAACTGCGCCAATTACAAGTGCCGCTGCTATCAGACCTATTGAAAGTCCTAATGGGATCATTTACACCTCCTTCTGATTACTTTCTCTGTAATCTATCTGATTTTTAGTAAAGTTGTTAAATATGAATATGCATACTCGCGCTAACCCACACGCGAAAATTATAATCATACATAGTATATTATATATTATTTCACGCGCAAAGTCAAGAAGAAAATTTATAAATATTAAATAATAGAATAATCATCTCTATTATTGATAAAAATAACAAATCAAAATCGGTATGACATTCTCTTTTTGTGAAAAATCTCAAAAATTAGCACTTTCGACCACAGAGAAACAAATATTAACAAAAAGTTCATAAATTTTATCAGAAAAAGTATTGACATTCCTAGAAAAAGTGGGTATATTATATATGCAAGCGTTAGCACTCGCATACATCAAGTGCTAAAATTCAGCAAGAAACGAGGTAAAGAATATGGATGATTCACGACTTACCCCGAGAAAAATGCAAATACTAAAAGCGATAGTTGACGCTCATATCGAAGGCGGCGAGCCGATTGGCTCCAAATATCTCTCACAGGATGACAGAATTTCCTGCTCTCCGGCAACCATCAGAAACGAGATGGCGGAGCTTGAGTCTATGGGATATCTCGTTCAGCCTCACACCTCTGCAGGCAGAGTTCCTTCGGAGCTTGGTTACAGATATTACGTCGACGCGCTTGTGCATCAGTACAAGAACACCCGTTCGGAAATTGACGAGATAAATCAAATGCTTCGCTACAAGCTGACCGAGATGGACGAAATTTTATCCGAGGTTTCAAGGCTTGCATCCTCCTTCTCCGACTACACGGGAATTGCATTCAAGCCCGGTGCGGGAAAGGTGAGAATAGTACAGTTCAAGAGCGTGCTTCTCTCCGAGCGTGATTTTCTTCTGGTTATGACCTTTGAGGGCGATATAGTAAAGACAAAGAAGATACATCTTCACTTACCTCTTTCAGAGGACGTTTTACGCAGATTCACCGAGGCGCTTAACATTTATCTTGTAAATCTCACGAGTGACGGCATTACGATGCCGATAATCGTCAAGCTAGAGGCTCTTATGGGCTCGGCAGGCGCGATGGTACACCCTGCGGTTAAGGTGATTTACGAAACGATGAATGAGCTTGACACGGCAGACGTAAAGCTTGAGGGAATCACGAAGCTGCTTCAGTATCCCGAGTATTCCGACGTTTCCGACGTAAGAAATCTGCTTGGAATGTTTGAGGAAAAGGATACGCTGCTCGACGTTATTTCCTCGCAGTCAAACGATGATGGTGACATACACGTTTACATTGGCACGGAGAGCGACTCCGACGCGATGAAGAACACCGCCCTGATATTCAAGAACGTGAATATTGGCGGAAAGCAGTTAGCTGTTGGTGTTATCGGACCGAAGCGAATGAATTATTCTAAGGTTATCGAAATGCTCAACGGTCTGGCAAGCGGAATTGACAAAATGTTCGGCGAAAATGCATTACCGCCGGGATATGACGATTTTGACTAAAGGAGAATAATAGTGGAAGAAATCAAGAACACACCCAAGAGCGCAGAAAAGACCGCGCCCGAGACGGAACACAAGACTATTAAAAAGCAAGACAAAAAGCTTCTTGCAGAGATAGAGGAGCTTAAAGCAAAAATAGCCGAATACGACGACAAATATCTTCGTATGGCGGCAGAGTACGAAAACTTCAGACGTCGCTCGAGAGAGGAAAAGGACGCAATTTACGAAACGGCTGTTGCCGATACCGTGAACGAACTTTTGCCTATCATCGATAACCTCGACCGTGCCGCTAATTTTGACGACGGTGAAAAGGTCAAGGAGGGACTCGTTATGACCGCCAAAGCCACCGCTTCGGTCTTTGAGAAGCTCGGAGTTGAGGAATTTGGCAAGGTTGGCGAAGCCTTTGACCCCAACATTCACAACGCGGTTCTCCACATAGATGACGATTCCTACAGCGAGGGCGAAATCATTGAGGTATTCCAGAAGGGATACAGAAAAGGCAAACACATAATCAGATTTGCAATGGTAAAAACCGCAAATTAAGCATATTTTGACAATCAAACTTTACAAAAATATATAAATTACCCTATATGGAGGAATATAATAATGGGAAAAATTATTGGAATTGATTTAGGTACTACCAACTCTTGTGTTGCAGTATTCGAGGGTGGCGAGCCCATCGTTATCACTAACCCCGAGGGAGCGAGAACTACTCCTTCCGTTGTAGCGTTCACCAAGACCGGCGAGCGCCTTGTAGGTCAGGTTGCAAAGCGTCAGGCTGTTACCAACCCCGACAAGACCGTTAGCTCTATCAAGAGAGATATGGGCTCCGACACAAAGGTTAAGATCGACGATAAGAGCTACACTCCTCAGGAAATTTCGGCAATGATTCTTCAGAAGCTCAAGGCAGATGCCGAGGCTTATCTCGGAGCAAAGGTTACCGATGCGGTAATCACCGTTCCCGCTTACTTCACCGACGCACAGCGTCAGGCAACCAAGGATGCAGGTAAGATTGCAGGCCTTG
>CAYXAC010000162.1:0-3206 GCA_964463025.1 uncultured Ruminococcus sp. | reverse complement strand
GGCAGACGCAGCCTACTCCATTCAGCAGGAGGAGCAGCGTAAGACTATTGAGATAGCAAGAACCAATGCCGACATAGCAAGGCGTGAAAAGGAAGCCGAGCTTAAGGAAAAGGAAATTGCTATCAAGGAGCGCGAGCTTGATGCAGAGATCAAGAAGCAGGCAGACGCTCTCAAGTATCAGTCCGAAAGACGCGCGGAGGCCGACCTCATCAAGCGTCAGCGCGAGGCAGACGCTCTTGCATACGAGGCTATTAAGGAGGCCGAGGCAAAGAAGGCTGAGGCAGACGCACTTCGTTATGCTATGGAGCAGGAGGCAGAGGGTATAAGAGCCAAGGGCCTTGCGGAGGCAGAAGCTATCGAAAAGAAGGCGGAGGCACAGAAGAAGATGGGCGAGGCGTCTGTACTTGAGATGTATCTTACCGCACTTCCCGAGGTTGTCAAGAATGCGGCAACTCCTCTTGCCCAGACCGATAAGATCGTTATGTATGGCGAAGGCAACTCCACAAAGCTCGTTCGTGACGTAATGAACAGCTCGAATCAGATTATGGAGGGTATGAAGGAGTCTACAGGTATCGACCTCTCCTCACTCCTTGCAGGATTTGTTGGTGGCAAGGCAGCATCTGCTACCGAGCAGCCTAAAGAATAAAATAAAGACAGACGCGTTACCGCGCTTGTCTTACGGTGAGCTAAATGACTGCGTAATGTAAAATAATATTTACAGAACAAAGAAAAAAGGGACGGAAAAATCCGTCCCTTTGATTTTTATTACTCGTATTCAAGCGGCATATCGTAGTCGCTCTCGTAGATTTCTTGCCAAACTCGCGTGTTTTCCTGCATCATTTTTTCGAGTCTTTCTTTTCGTGATAGTGACTCGTCAGGATATATTGGCTTGCCGATATTTATGGTGTACTCCTGCACGGGATAACCGTCATCACCCATTTTATACGAATCCTTCATAGTGATAAAGCAAGGGAGCACGGGAACACCGTTTTTAATCGCTATGCTGTATGCGCCGGGCTTCAGAGGCTTCGGTTTTCTGTAATTCCACCACATACTCTGCTCGGGGTAGACAAGCACGAGGTTTCCGTCGCGCAAGAGCTTGTCGGTCGCCTCGTTGAACTTGCGCATAGTGTGTAAGTTAGAGGAAAGGGGTAGGGTGTAGAAATTTCGCATCAGATAGCCGTAAAAGCCGGGGAAGCTAGTGTAATTTCCCTCTCTAATAACGCGATAGAGCTTCTTTTTCTTAACACCCGAGCGCAAGAATGCCTCGTGTATTGCAAAGGTGTCAAAAGGATTGAAGTGATTGCAGGTCAAAACCGCCCCGGGGGTTAGATTTTTGAGATTCTCAAGACCGCGTATATCCCTTATTATCATAAGACCCTCGCGCTGTATTTTCTCAAGAAATCGCTTTGCCATAACGTATGCTATGGCGGTTCTTATTTTTGCAATAGGACTGCGACGCAGATAGTCTATTTCACCGGGAAGAAGCTCCCTTGCTGGCGGGTCGTCCTCGACGTCAATATCAAACTTGCCCTCTCTTTCATACTCTGCTATCTTTTCGACGATGGCCACTCTCTCGTGATTTCTTTTCGTCTTATTTAGGATATTCTGGTAGTTATCTGCTTTGTTAGTTTCGGCTATTGCAAGGCGATAAAGGTTTTCACCGCTTATGCGGTCACGCTCGCGCTCATTTTCGGTATATGCCATAAGCTCGGCGCGGAGCATATCGTATACGCTTGTTTTTTCTGCGTATTCCCAGAAAAACTCTGCCGCACGGCAGTTTTCGTAATGCCAGGGCTTGTTAACCATGATGTAGTGAATTATGTAGGCGTCAGATGGGGCATAAGGATATTCAAATCCCTCGGTAACAGCGGTGTTCCACCGCTGGTCGAGCCAAAGCACGTGGTCCTTGCATATAAGGTTGAGGTAGTCTTCATCCTGTGTTACGACGAAATTGTATTCGCCAAGCAGTGTAAGGAATCTATTGAGAACTCCTCTTTCCCGCCAAAGTCGCGAGTTTATAAGTATCATTCCCGCGTTGAAGAAATTGTGACGGGATACACCAACGACTCTTTCAGCATACGTACCGTAGACGTCAACCTGAACCATTGCTTGCTCGTGACACGCGCCTACGAGGTTGTCTGAAAGATTTGTATCATATAGCTTGGCAATATCTCCCAAAACTATGGTGTCGCTGTCAATATATATGGCTTTATCGTATTCGGGGAACATTTCAGCGATAAACATACGGAAATATGTCGTTTTAGTATAATAATCTCGCACGGGCAACTTTTTCTCAATGCTGGATAGATATGTTGTCACGTTGTTAAATTGGATTTTGAAGAATTCGTTTTCAAGTTCTAGCACTCTAGCTTTCATATCATCGGATATACTCGTGTGAAGCACGTGTACTTGATATCTTCGATTTCGCGATGCGTTTTTTATAAGAGAGTGAAGCGACACTATGGTGTATTTGACAAATGCGTCGTCGCAGGCATAAAAAATAGGTATAATTTTATCTGACATTTGCGTTTTCTCCTTTTTCGTATAGCGCCTTTAGGTAAATGTATTCATAGAGAATATCGTCGAACTGATAATACCCGAAGATTTTGTGTATGCGACTAACCTGCCACTGCTTTACGTTATCGGTGTGGGGATAGGGAAGATAAAACAGTCGCTTTGAAAAGTGCCGTACCACCGTGTGTTTATGTAGAAATTTTTGGTCGTTATAGCGCTGGGGAAGCATCTTTTTCTTGCTTGTAGCACGAATGAGTGCGCTCTGGTCGGCAAATACGAGCTTCTTCGCTCTGATTTCCTCTCTTGCTTTTTCAAAGAGCCTCGTGCGTTTTGCCATTTCCATATTGAAAAGCAGAACGCCGGCGTTAACGTAATTCGGCTTGATAAGATATTTTCCGTAATGATCGCGTGCCGCTGCATATTCCACCTCGCTCACGTCGGTATCGTAGAGCAGATGCACGTCACGGTTGAACATAACATCTGCGTCAAGGTAAAGCAGTTTATCGGGGATAGCAGGTACGAGGTCTGCAAACAAACGTATCA
Source organism: uncultured Ruminococcus sp. (assembly GCA_964463025.1). Taxonomy (GTDB): domain Bacteria; phylum Bacillota; class Clostridia; order Oscillospirales; family CAG-272; genus UBA1740. The sequence goes on along the minus strand of CAYXAC010000162.1, from coordinate 146 downwards.
ATGTATACGGCGAGCAGTAAGCGTCCTCATTCGGACAGCCACTAAATTCACGCATATAAATATCGGTAACATCGATTTTCACAACTGAATTTTCGCTATTATATTCCTTTACAACTCTGTCGAGAAAATCAACCTGTCCGTCGCTC
>CAYXAC010000161.1:0-3216 GCA_964463025.1 uncultured Ruminococcus sp. | reverse complement strand
GCGTGAGACAGCAGAAAAAATGATTAAAAAGGTTATCCCCAAGGATAACTAAAGCGAAAGGAAGCATTTATGTTTTATTACCTTAAAGGAGAGCTTGCCTACAGAGATATTAACACCTGCGTCATCGACTGTGGTGGCGTCGGATATAAATTAACGGTGAGCCTTATAACCTCAGAGGCAATGGTTTCAAAGCTCGGCAAGGAGATAAAGCTCTTCACACATCTTGCCGTCAGAGAGGACGGAATTGAGCTCTTCGGATTCGGCTCTTACGAGGAAAAGGAGTGCTTCAACAGACTCACAAGCGTCAGCGGAATAGGTCCGAAGGCGGCTATGAGCATACTCTCTACAATGCCCCCCGAAAAGCTTGCACTAGCCATCTGCACAGACGACGCAAAAGCTATCGCTAAGTCGCCCGGAATAGGTGCGAAATCAGCTCTTAGAATCATTCTTGAGCTCAAGGATAAGATGTCAAAGGATATGCTGAATGACAGCATTATCAACGCAGGAAATTCTATTTCTGCCGCAAATTATAATCAAAATTCCAGTTTTTCTGAGGCAACGGAAGCACTCATGGTGTTGGGTTATGATAAGGCTACCGTGCTCTCTGTTCTTAGGGGAGTTGACCCTGCGATAACCGACTCAGGTGAGATCATCAGGCATGCTCTTAAGAAGCTCGCAAGATAACGCGAAAGGACACGATTTTTATGATGGAAGAAGTAAACGAATTCGACTTTGAAAACCGAATTCTCTCGAATGAATATGATTCCGTCGAGGACGGCGCACTTGAGAATTGTCTGCGACCGAAAACGCTTACCGAATACGTCGGTCAGGAGAAGGCAAAATCTAACCTTAAAATATATATTGAAAGTGCAAAAATGCGGGGCGAAGCACTCGATCATGTGCTTCTCTACGGTCCTCCCGGTCTTGGTAAAACCACGCTCTCGGCAATCATCGCCAATGAGATGGGCGTTAACATCCGTACAACCTCGGGACCTGCTATCGAAAAGGCTGGCGACCTTGCGGCGATACTTACGAATCTCGCGCCCGGTGACGTGCTTTTTATCGACGAGATTCACAGACTCTCGCGCGTTGCGGAGGAAATTCTCTATCCCGCGATGGAAGACTACGCTATTGATATAATAATCGGTAAAGGACCGAGCGCGCGCACCATTCACATGCCTATACCGAAATTCACACTCATCGGTGCAACGACTAGAGCCGGTCAGCTCACCACTCCCCTACGCGACAGATTCGGCGTGCTTTTGAAGCTTGAGCTTTACTCGCCACAGGAGCTTGCAACGATAGTTAAGCGTTCTGCGAGTATACTTGAAATTAACATCACCGACGATGGAGCGTACAGCATTGCTTCGCGTTCGAGAGGAACGCCGCGTATAGCGAATAGGCTGCTCAAGAGAGTGCGTGACTTTGCACTCGTTAAGGGCAACGGCACTATTACTTCGGATATTGCAAAATACGCTCTCGAAGCGCTTGAAATTGACGGACTTGGTCTTGACAATATCGACCGCAGACTGCTTGAAGCAATAATCAAATATTATGCGGGGGGGCCCGTCGGACTGGATACGCTTGCGGCAACTATCGGTGAGGAAACCGTAACTATCGAGGACGTCTACGAGCCATATCTGATGCAGATAGGTTTCCTCGCAAGAACACCTCGCGGCAGATGCGTAACGAAGCTCGCGTACGATCATCTCGGTATTCCATTCGTTGCGGGCGAAAATTCGGGCGGCGCACAGGTAAGCGGGCAAAAAATGATAGATCTAATTAATTAAGAAAAAAGAGGAGCGAGCTCCTCTTTTTTTGTAAGTTTAGGTTAGCAAAATCCGCATTTTTGGGCTTTTTTATTCATTTTTCGTTAACTTTTATTCCCGTTTCATTTAATATTTTTTCATAAATAATTTTGTCAAACTTTCTTGACATGCCCTACCATTTATTATATAATATTGTTATAATTTTTTTAATTCTATTTAAGGAGTAATTATTTGCTCTTTAGGAGGAGAAAACTTTGAATTTGATGTATTACGGCGCGGCGACTTTGGCGTTCGCTATAATCTTTGCGTTTCTGTTTTTCTGCAAAAATAAGAATATCTTCGGAGAGGCATTTTCGAACACAAAAATCGTAGCCCTTATTTATATGGCGCTATTTTTCGTTCGTACCTTTGGCGGAAGTACTCTTATCCAGAAAACTATCGGACTAAACATATATTCACCTTTCGGCCCCCAAGGAAGCTCGCTTGCGTTTCTTTCTATAATTCTTTTGTGGCTTATCTTTACGGTTCAGCTTGCGAATGTCAGCTTCCCATTCTTCGAAAAGCACGTCCCCCTTGTTGCTCCTATTGTGAGATTCGCAGCTCCGATTGTTTACGCTGCGGCATTTGCCGCGATTCCCGTGCTGAACGTAGCGCTTGACGGTGATCTTGCCGACGGATACCATTACCGCCTTTTGATATTTGCTATTGAAATAGGCGCCGGTCTTGGATTATCCATCTTCCAGCTTGTAAACTTTCGTTCAAAAAAGCTTTCGCTGGCAGAGTACGGAAAAACGGCTCTTATTTTTCTCGGTATGTTTTTCATCACTATGCCCTGCTGGGCTCCGCAGGCGCTCTTTGGTTATGGCAGTGATGCAGTTATACTTGAGGACTTTACGATCCATCACAGACTTTTCCTCTACGGTTGTGCAATATTTGGTCTTGTCGTTCACTTCATCTTTGCTAAATGCGAATATGAGCAAAGAAGATATGCGCTTATATTTATAAGCGTGGCAACGATGATCTCGTTCTGCTATAACTACACCTTCGCTATCTTCACAAATATGCCGGCGATGCTCGCTTCATGGCCCTTCCACCTTTGCAACACCGCTATGTTCATTGTCCCTCTCGTTCTTATTTTCAAGTGGGACAAGCTTTACTACTTTACGATTTTCATAAACGTTCTTGGTGCGTTCCTGGCTATGATAATGCCTAACACCAATCAGCCCAACTGGATCTCCGATTCGTCGATACACTTTTGGCAGAATCATTATATTGCTATGTTGCTTCCTCTTCTGATTATGAGTTTGAAGATTTTCCCGAGGCCCAAAATGAAGCAGTTCATTTACTCCCTCGTAGCCTTCTTCGGATATTACGTGTTAGTTTTGGTATTGAACGCATGGCTTACAAACTATGATTCGGGAGTCGATTTCTTCTTTATCAACTCTGA
>CAYXAC010000160.1:0-3257 GCA_964463025.1 uncultured Ruminococcus sp. | reverse complement strand
CGTCGCAGAAAACAAAACCCCACGATAAACTCCGTCGGGCTTTGACTCAAAATTTTTCTTAATCTGTTCTGCTTCAGCGCGGGAATTAACGGTAAGCGAGGTTTTCATAATATCGCCGTAGCTGTCGTACGCCTCAAGAGTAACGCGAAAGCGCTTCGACTCGGTTTCCTCAACGTACGCCTTAATCGACGCACCGCTTTTTAAGAGTGATACGTGTTTTATAGCCGAGCGCAAACTTCTCTCACGGAAGCCTGCATCGAGATTGTCGTAAAGCTCGGAGGCAACCGCCCTGCCCTTGTCGGATATCATATAGTACTTCCCGCCCTCTATCTCGTCGTAGAGAAGATGATCGGACTCTGCAAGCTCGCCAAGACACTGCTCGTAGTCGAGAGATATGTCGTCGGTGTTCTCCTCAATGATACTGAGAATCGTATCACGGTCGATGGGATAACGAATATTATCAAGAAGGAAGATAAGAAACACCTTAAGGTCTGTTATGGTATTAAGTCCAAATTGCTTATGTTTTTTCATTGTATTGCCTTTCTTAGTTTCGCCCGTCTGAATAAAGCCGAAATACTCGGTCAACAATCACTAAAAAGGAGGAGCGAAATGTACGGATATTATACTGAAAGAAATTATAAGGGTGACTTCCCCTACACCGACCTCGCCACCGAGCGCAGGCGCGCCGACACCGAGCTGGCAGGCGTGGACTACAAATGCGATGACGGCATCATCGGAAGCTGGGAAAGGATAAAAATCACCACAAAAAAAGGAGCAGAATCGATAGGGCGCCCTATCGGAATATACGACACGTTGAATATTGGGCGAATGGATCTGCTCGATAGCGAATCGATAATCGATGCACGCGACGAGGTGGCAAGAGAGCTGTGCTACATCTTCGACGCCTCGGATATCTTCCCCGAGAGGATACTCGTCGCGGGACTCGGAAACCCCGCTCTGACGCCCGATGCCGTAGGCTGTGAATGCGCGAAAATCGTTAAGCCGACGATGCACATCAGAGAGATGAACAGACGGCTGTTCGAGGATCTAAACTGTGCGGAAATCGCCGTTTGCACCCCGGGTGTTGCCGCTACAAGCGGTCTTGACGCAGCGGTGACTATACGCGGTTTGTGCGAGGCACTTGGCCCCGATGCCGTGATAGTGATTGACGCGCTCGCGTCAAGGGCTGTGGAGCGACTCGGCACTACCGTGCAGATATGCAACACTGGTGTTGCACCCGGCAGTGGTCTTGGTAACCCAAGGCAGCCGATAAGCATAGATACGGTTGGTGTCCCCGTAATTGCGATAGGCGTGCCGACTATTATTGATTCAAGAATGTTCTACTACAATCCAAACGGTGAAAGACGGCCTGCAAGAATGGAGAGCTACCCGTCAATGTTTGTATCACCGAAGGAAATAAACGATATAGTGAATGCCGCCGCACAAATAATCGGCGGCGGAATTAATCAAGCGTTTGGAATTTACGGTTAATATACGAAATCGAACTCGAAGTCGTAGATGCTGACGGTGTCGCCTTCCTCTATGCCTGCCTCGCGGAGCTTGTCAAATACTCCGTTCTTGTTAAGAACCCGCTGGAAAAAGTTCAGCGATTCGTAGTCCGAGAAGTTGATCTGTCCCATGAAGTTATAGAGCCATTCGCCCTCGACGATATACTTGCCGTCTTCCTTTTTAATAAAGGTTTCCTTAACGCCGGCAGAGTTGGCAATAGCCTCATCCTCAGGTGAATACTCGGGCTCGTAGACGGTGACGGGGGGAAGCTCGCGGAGCTTCTCGGCAGTCTGCTTGACGAGAGTGTCAAGCCCCTCGCCCGTTACGGCAGAAACGTATATTACGGGAATATTAAGCTTTGCTGCGTATTCCTTAAAGCGCACTACCGCCTCACTCTCCATATCCGCAGAATCAACCTTGTTGGCTATGAGAATCTGCGGACGGGTGGAAAGCTCCTCGGAATACTTCTGAAGCTCTAAATTGATTTTTTCAATATCTTCAACCGGATCTCTGCCGTCGGTGCCTGCAATGTCAACAACGTGAAGAAGCAAACGGCATCTGTCAACGTGGCGAAGGAATGCGTGACCAAGCCCCTGGCCCTCGGATGCCCCCTCGATAAGACCGGGAATATCTGCGGCAAGGAAGCCGCCACCCTCACCTGCTCCGACTACACCGAGGTTCGGGGAGAGCGTGGTGAAGTGATAGTTTGCAATTTTGGGCTTTGCCGAGGAGATGCGTGAGAGAATAGAGGACTTACCTACGTTCGGGAAGCCGATAAGTCCGACCTCGGCAAGCATCTTGAGCTCGAGGAGAACCTCTCTCTCCTCGCCCTTTGTTCCACTCTTAGCAAATCTCGGAATCTGGCGCGTGGGGGTGGCAAAATGTCTGTTGCCCCAGCCGCCTCGACCGCCCTTGCAGAGCGTGATCTCGCGGTTGTCTGCCATATCAAATATAATCTTACCGCTTTCGGGATCCTTGATGAGCGTGCCTGCGGGAACGGTAACAATCACGTCTGCCCCGTTTTTTCCATGCTTTTTGCCACTCATACCGTTTCCGCCGTTCTCGGCAACGAACTTGCGCTTATAGCGGAAGGCGAGAAGCGTGTTGGCACCCTCGTCGATTCTGAAGATTATATTGCCGCCTCTGCCGCCGTCACCACCGTCGGGGCCGCCCGCAGAAACGTACTTCTCGCGGTGGAAGGAAACGGCACCGTTGCCGCCGTCGCCTGCCTTTACGTAAATTTTAATATTGTCTATAAACATAAGAAAATCCTTTATACTTTAGTGGAATCGTCACCGCGTTGCCTGATAACTATCTTTATAGGTGTTCCCTCGAAGCCGAAGGTGTCGCGCAGGCAGTTCTCGATATAACGTCTGTAGGAGAAATGGAATAGCTCCTCGGAGTTACAGAAGATAACAAAGGTGGGCGGTGCGACCGAGGTTTGAGTCATATAGTACACCTTGAGGCGCTTACCCTTGTCCGAGGGGGGCTGAACTCTGGTCGTTGCATCGTTAAGAAGGTCATTAAGAACGCCCGTCGTAATTCTGCGGCGCGATTCGCTGTAAACCTGATTTATCATCTCGTAAATATTGGCTACTCTCTGACCCGTGAGGGCGGAAACATAAATTATGGGTGCGTACGGCATATATGCAAGTGCCGTGCGTATCCTTTTGTTATACTCCTTGACAGTGTTGTTTTCCTTCTCGATAGCGTCCCACTTATTGATAACGATAATGCACGCTTTGCCT
>CAYXAC010000159.1:0-3261 GCA_964463025.1 uncultured Ruminococcus sp. | reverse complement strand
AGGTACAGGTAGTTTCTTGGTACGATAACGAGAACTCCTACACCAGCCAGATGGTTCGTACTATTAAGTACTTCGCAGAATTGGCATAAAATAATCTGCTGAATATCAGCACAGACCAAAAAGACTCGCAGAAATGCGAGTCTTTTTTAGCGCCAAGCGGCTGGCTCGCTGTATGAAAATACAGCTTCGTGCGCCCCTTGTGCTTCTGCACTAATCTTCAGCGTTTCTGTTATGTCAATTCATCTTACCCAAGATAAGCTCAAATATTCTCAAAGAACAAAAATATTGACAATAAGCTCTGTTTATGGTAACATAAAGTATAAATATTACAGCGAGGTGAGCAATATGGAGAAAAAGCCTGATATTAAAAGAATTATAAAAAATTCTCTACCTATTCTTATATTTATTGCTATTATGGGCATTTTAACGCTCGTGTTCTGGCCGTATATCCAGGAGCTTGCGACTCCCGAGGGCAGAGAGGCCTTCGGTGGGTGGGTTGACGGACTTGGCTTTGGCGGTTGGCTTATTACGCTTGGTATACAGCTTTTGCAGATTTTTGTAGCATTTATCCCCGGCGAGCCGGTCGAGCTTTTGCTCGGATATCTGTGGGGGCCTTGGCTCGGAATGCTGACCTGTCTTATCGGTATATTTATCGGTACGCTGACGATATTCCTGCTCGTGCGCCGACTCGGAATGAAATTCGTGAGGAAAATCGTTGGTACGGATGACCTGACGAAATATAAATTTCTCGCCGATAAAAACAAGGTGGAATTGACAGTTTTCATACTCTTCTTCATTCCCGGTACACCCAAGGACGCGCTTACCTACATAGCTCCTATAGCACCGATAAGCCCGCTTAAATATCTGCTTATCGCAACCTGTGCGCGCATTCCGTCAATTATCACCTCGACACTTCTTGGCGACAGCATCGCTGAGGGCGATTATCTTATGGCGGTGATAGTCTTTGCTGTAACGGCTGTTATTTCGGTGCTCGGAATTGTTTTCGGTAATAAATACGTTGAAAAGCGGACAAAACGTGATAAGTAATATAAAAGAATATTGACAAACCGTGAACGGTTGTGTTATACTGAATTTGTATTAGAATAATGAAAGGATTTTAGTTATTATGGACTTCGGCTTTATTTTAACAGCTATCGTATTTCTGCTTCTGGTGCTTGGTACTCTCAGAGGCACATCAAATTTCGGACGTCAGGTAGTGCGCACCTGTCTTACAGTGGGCGCAGCGGTAATGGCGTTTTTGATTACCCTCGCGGCAGAGGATCTTATAATCGCATCCGTAACTCCCGAGAAAATTAAGGAAATTCTACTTAATTTTGGCGAACAGGCAGGACCTGTCAACATTTCCGGAATTGCCGACTATCTCACCTCGCTCGACCTTGTTGCGGCACTTCTCGGTGCATTCGTTGCACCCGTTGCATTCATTGGTATATTCTTGGTGCTTTATGGCGCGGTTAACGCTCTTGCATCGGTAATCAGCAACATTCTTGGAATGGGCGGTCCGACCGTGGCAGGCGGCATGGCTCTCGGCGGTGCTGCACTGGGTGCTGTTGAGGGAATTACAGTTGCACTCGTTTTGTGCATTCCTCTCGGCGGTATGCTCGGTCTGGCTGACGACAGCGTGGCCGTTATGCGTGAAAACGGAAATGAAAAGTATGCGTCTATAATTACTACATACGATGAGAGTATTGCGCCTCTCAACGATCACTTCGCTGTTGAAACTGCGAAACAGCTTGGTTCTGATGCTATGATGGACAGCTTCACTACGGTTACAGTCGACGGACGCGAGGTTAATCTTCGCGATGAGTTTGTCAACGTTGTATCTATCGTTGTTGAGTTCTCTGCCATTGGCGAGGTTGATTTCACTGCGCTTAGTGAGGAAAATAAGGCGGCTATCAGCTCTGCGGTTGACAAGCTTGAGCATTCCGATTACCTTATGATGCTCGCTTCGGGCATCGTTTCCGACCTTGGCCATGCGCTTGAGGATAACGTTGTTCCCATTTCGGTTCCTGCGCCATATGACGTTGTGCTTCATCCCGTAATATCGATGCTTGCGACCAGCAATATGGATAATTTCAAGGCTGACCTCGATACAACTCTTGAGATTTACTATCTTCTTTCCGACTCCGGTGCCCTCAAGGCCTTTGGTATCAAGGGACAGGAGCAGGGAATGACCGACGCTCTTACTCTTACAGACACTGACGGTAAGACCGTAATCGCTAAAGTTATTGATATTATTGACGAGAACGAGCATATGCGCTCTCTTATCAAGGCGCTGACCGATATGTCGCTCATCATGCTTACCAACCAGCTTGGTATTGATGCAGATATTGTCGAGGTTTATGATAACATCAAGACCGGAGTCAACGACGTTCTTGCCGTTAATCCCGAAGACTATGGTACGAACGAGGAATATGTTGCCGCGCGTAATGAGAAGCTTGACGAAGCCTTTAGTGCTAACGGCGTAGAACTCGAGCCTGAGGTTATTGACGGTATTGGCGATTACATTGACGAGAATTATTCCGATCTCGAAGAGGTCAGTGATGATGACATCAACGATATCATTCTTTCCTACTACGACGTATATATGAGCGTTCAGTCGGAAGGTAGTACTAATCCTTAAAATTTTCAACAAACCCCGAATGCAAGTTCGGGGCTTGCCTTATCTTGCTAAAAATGTATAATATGCACAATTTCAAAAATTATATTTGTGCAATACTACAAATCCAAAAAATCGATAGTCAAATTCTTGACAATTGTTTAAGAATATGCTATAATAATAGTGTCGAAAGGGAGTAGAACTTTGCCACGCGGCAATGTGCACACATCGTCAACACGGCAGCTCGAGATGCCCCGGTGTGCGCGGATCAAAAATGATTTTTCAAGACTTTCAGTGTGATCGCCACGCTGGAAGTCTTTTTTTGATTTTTACTCATTTCGTTAATAGAAAAACATATAATATTTTAGGAGGAAAACATTATGCATCCAATCGTATCAGCAATTATCACAATTCTTGCGCTCGCAGTTTTTCTGTTCGTAGCAGGCTATCTCAAGGCGCCGCCGGACACCGCTTACATCATTTCTGGTCTTGGCAAGAAGCGCATACTTATCGGTAAAGCAGGCTGGAGAATGCCTTTCTTCACCCGGCTTGATAAGCTTTCGCTCGGAGTTATGCAGGTAGATGTTAAGACCAGCGAGGCAGTTCCCACCAACGAATTCATCAACGTTACCGTTGACGGTGTT
>CAYXAC010000158.1:2948-3264 GCA_964463025.1 uncultured Ruminococcus sp. | reverse complement strand
ACCTCGGCACTCTTTGAGAGGCGCGATGTAATTATCGTCGCATCGGTTTCCTGCATCTATACGTTAGGTGATCCGCTTGAATATCAGAATCTGCTCGTTTCGGTCAGAGAGGGGCAGGAGATGTCGCGCGACGAGCTTATCCGCCGCCTCGTTTCCATAAGCTACGAGCGCAACGATGTGAACTTCGTGCGTAACAAATTCCGTGTGCGCGGTGATGTCGTTGAGGTATTCCCCGCATCGAGAAACGACAGCGCTATCAGAATTGAATTTTTCGGTGACGAGATAGACAGAATTTCGCGCGTTAATCCCCTGACGG
>CAYXAC010000158.1:0-2938 GCA_964463025.1 uncultured Ruminococcus sp. | reverse complement strand
ATCTTTCCTACGTTGCCATATTCCCCGCGACGCACTATGCCGTGTCAGACGACAAGCGCGAGGCGGCTCTCCTTGAAATAGAGGAGGAAATGCGCGAGCGAGTGGAATTCTTCAAATCACAGAATAAACTTATAGAGGCGCAGAGAATCGCGGAGCGCACGAAATACGACCTCGAAATGCTCCGTGAGGTCGGCTTCTGCTCGGGTGTAGAGAACTATTCGCGTGTCCTCGCAGGCAGACCGAAGGGCTCGACACCTCACACTCTGCTTGACTATTTCCCAAAGGATTTCATACTATTTGTCGATGAGTCGCACGTGACGCTTCCGCAGGTCAAGGGTATGTCGGGCGGTGACTTCGCGAGAAAAAAGAATCTCGTCGAGTACGGCTTCCGTCTGCCCTCGGCATTTGACAACCGTCCGCTTTTCTTCGAGGAATTCGAGGAGAAGATAGGTCAGGTTATCTTCGTCAGCGCGACGCCCGGCCCGTATGAGAATAACGAGTCGTCGAGCACCGTTGAGCAGCTTATTCGCCCGACGGGACTTATTGACCCCGAGATTACCGTGCGCCCTGTCGAGGGGCAGGTCGATGACCTCATCGGTGAGATACGCACGACTGTCGCTCGCGGCGAAAAGGTGCTTGTCACCACTATGACCAAGAATATGGCAGAGGACCTCACCGAGTATCTCTCCACTCACGGCATCAAGGTCAAATACATTCATCACCAGGTCGAAACTATTGAGCGTATGGAGATAATCCGCGACCTGCGCCTTGGCGAGTTCGACGTGCTGGTCGGCATAAACCTACTTCGAGAGGGACTTGACATTCCCGAGGTGTCGCTCGTTGCGATACTTGATGCCGACAAGGAGGGCTTCCTGCGTAGCGAAACCTCGCTCATACAGACCGTCGGCAGAGCCGCGAGAAACGTCAACGGCCACGTCGTTATGTATGCCGACCGTATCACAGGCTCAATGCGCGCAGCGATTGACGAAACCAACCGCCGCCGCGAGATTCAAAAGAAGTATAACGCCGAGCACAGCATCACCCCCGAGAGCGTAAAGAAGGCTGTTGCCGACGTTATAGAAATAGGAAGAAAGGCGAAGCCCGAGAAGGATAAGAAACTCACGAAACTTGAGCGTGAGCGTATGATAGAGCAGCTCACCGCAGAAATGCGCGAGGCAGCCCGCACGCTCGAATTCGAAAAGGCCGCCTACATCCGCGACAGAATTAAAGAGTTAAAAAACACAAAATAAAAGGAAAAAGCACGCAAAATGTCAAGAAATATTGTCATTAAAGGCGCAAAAGTTAATAATCTCAAGAATATAGACGTCACAATCCCGAGAGATAAGCTCGTCGTTTTGACCGGCCTTTCGGGCAGTGGAAAGTCCTCTCTTGCGTTTGATACCCTATACGCCGAGGGACACAGACGCTTCGTTGAGAGCCTTTCCTCGTATGCGAGAATGTTCATCGGACAGATGGACAAGCCCGAGGTGGATTTAATCGAGGGACTCTCGCCGTCTATCTCCATAGATCAGAAAACAACCTCAAAAAACCCTCGCTCGACGGTTGGCACGGTTACAGAAATATACGATTATCTCCGTCTTTTGTACGCGAGAGTCGGTATTCCTCACTGTCCCGTCTGCGGCAAGGAGATAAAGCAACAGTCGCTCGACCAGATAGTCGAGCGCATACTCGCGCTCCCCGAGGGTACACGTTTCATGGTGCTTGCGCCTGTTGTCAGAGCGCAAAAGGGTATGCACGAGAAGGTCTTTGCCGATGCTCGCAAGAGTGGCTTTGCCAGAGTCCGCGTTGACGGAAATATGTACGATCTCTCCGAGGAAATCACCCTCGACAAGAACTTGAAGCACACTATTGATATAGTCCTCGACCGACTCGTTATCCGCGGAGATATTCGCTCAAGACTTTCCGACTCGGTTGAGAGCGCATTGAGAGTCGCTGACGGCAGAGTTCACATTCTCGTCGTCGAGCGCAACGGCAGTGACGGTGAGGAGCTTGAATTCTCGCAGAAATACGCCTGCGAGGAGCACGGCATCAGCTTCCCCGAGCTTGAGCCGAGAATGTTCTCCTTCAACAACCCCATCGGTGCCTGCCCCGAATGCGCAGGCATCGGAAATATGCAAAGAATTTCGGTTACCAAGCTCATTCCTAACAAATCTCTTTCGCTTCGTGACGGCGGTATTGCCGTCAACGGCTTCAAAACACTCACAGAGGACTCCTGGACAGGACCGCTTGTCGCGGCAGTCGGTGAGGAATTCGGCTTCACGCTCGATACTCCGCTTGCCGACTTCTCCGAGAAGCAAATGGATATACTGATGTACGGCTCGGGCAGTAAAAAATACACCGTAATGCGCTATTTTGGCGGTCAGGGCAGGGAGCAGACCACCACTTTCGACGGTATCGTCAGAATGATAGAAAAGCGCATGAAAATGGCAGGCGGTGACTACTACCAGGAATTCGTCGAGGAGGTTGCCTGCCCGAAATGCAAGGGCAGAAGGCTCTCTGACATGGTTCTTGGCGTGACCGTCGGCGGACTCAATATTGACGAGATTTGTCGCCTTTCGGTAGATAAAATGCTTCACTTCGTCGAGAATCTTACCTTCAGCGAGAGCGAGGCTAAAATAGCAAAAGAGGTATTAAAGGAGATAAAGGCTCGCCTTAATTTCCTTATCAGCGTAGGACTTGATTATCTAAACCTTGCGCGCACCGCAGGCACACTCTCGGGCGGTGAGGCACAGAGAATTCGGCTTGCGACGCAGATTGGCTCCTCGCTGACGGGCGTGCTTTATATCCTCGACGAGCCTAGCATCGGTCTGCATCAGCGCGACAACGGCAAGCTAATCGGCACTCTCAAAAATCTGCGCGACCTCGGCAACAGCGTTATCGTCGTTGAGCATGACGAGGATACTATGCGCGAGGCTGA
>CAYXAC010000157.1:0-3371 GCA_964463025.1 uncultured Ruminococcus sp. | reverse complement strand
CCTCCAAAAAACAAAAAGTGCGCCAACCGAAGTCAGCGCACAAAAAACGCAAACCCCGATAGTCGCCAAACTAACTTTACGTGAAATGGGTGTAACCACAATTACATAAATGGAATTTGCATTTTTATCAAATTCAATAATGTAATTGTGGCAAAAAAAGAGTATAGTTATCCCTATAAAAGAGAATACACCCTTGCTCCACGAATATTAAGTTAGTTTGGCATAAATATTATATCATAATTTTTGCGGTTTGTAAAGATGTTTGCATAAAAATGTAAAAACAACGTGTCATTCGTGGTTTAATCGTAGGGGACGGCGTAGCGAAGCGGCAAAACGGTAGTGAATGGTGTTGATAACACCAGAGCCGTTTTGTGACCGAGCTGTAGCGAGACCCTCGACGTCCCGCTGTTATGTATGAACAAACTAAAACGCAAGGAATAAATGAATAACAAATTACCTCCATAAATGATTCGCATATTCAAAACGCGGGGACGTCGAGGCGCCGTCCCCTACAAAAATGTACCTTCAATTCGCTACACCGTCCCCCTACGGTTGCATAGATTATCCTTTGTGATATTTGCATAAAATCCCGTTTTTTGCATATTTTACCAAAAAGTGCGCATAAAATAACATTTTTCTTGTTAAATTTTCAAAATACTATTGACATCGGTGCACTTTTTTGGTACAATGATTACATTATTTTATTTAAAGGCTATGACGGGAGAGCAGTAGCTCTTACCTTGAAGCTTCAGAGAGCCGCCGGAACGCTGCGAGGCGGTGCTTCATCAGGTGCGAATTCACTCCCCAGCCGTTCGCTGAACACCGATGCGCTTTTTCAGGGTAATTCCCTCTCGCTCGGCAAAGTAGGCGACACCGGGTGCGACCGTTATATCGCCACAGCTTAACACCGTATGGTGCGAGCTTACCGAGGTCTGTTCCGCGAGGAATAGGCAAAGCAGAGTGGTACCGCGATTCATTCGTCCCTGCGTTCATCTTTTTGAGCGCAGGGATTTCTTATTAGCCTCCCTCCGAGAGGGAGGCTTAGAAATACCCCACCTTAAAAAATATCATTTCGAATTTCGAATTTCGAATTCCGAATTTACACTAAGGAGAACAAAATGCCAATCACAGACTTCCTCGAACGAAACGCCAAGATTTACCCGAATGACGTGGCTCTCGTGGAGATTAATCCCGAGAAGCAGCCGGCGAAAAATCTCACCTGGCGTGAATACAGCCTTATCGAAACCGCAGCCGAGGGCGATAAGTATCGCCGCGAGATTACCTGGCGCGACTTTGACATCAAGGCTAATAGATTTGCCAATCTCCTCTTTACAAGAGGCGTGAAAAAGGGCGATAAAATCGCGATTCTCCTTATGAACTGCCTTGAATGGCTGCCTATCTACTTCGGCATACTCAAGACGGGCGCAATAGTCGTGCCTATGAATTACCGCTACTCGTCTGACGAAATTAAATACTGCCTTGACCTCGCTGACGTAAGAATGCTCGTCTTTGGTCCTGAGTTTATCGAGCGTATAAATGCGATAAAGGACGAGATTCCGGCTGTCGACAACCTTTTCTTCGTCGGCAAGCACTCTGACACTCCTGCATATGCGGATAATTACGCAGAGATGGTCTACTACTGCTCGTCTACCGTGCCGCCTGTCGAAATCTCCGACGAGGACGATGGCGCAATCTACTTCTCCTCGGGCACGACCGGCTTCCCGAAGGCAATTTTACATAGACACAAGGCGCTCGTCGCCTCCTGTTACGTTGAAAATAAGCACCACTCGCAGAAAAAGGACGACGTTTTCCTCTGCATTCCCCCGCTCTACCACACGGGTGCGAAGATGCACTGGTTCGGCTCGCTGCTGGTGGGCGCGAGGTCGGTACTGCTTCGCGGAGTGAATCCCGAGTGGGTTATGGAAACCATATCCGACGAGAAGGCAACTATCGTCTGGCTGCTGGTGCCCTGGGCGCAGGATATACTCGACTCTATCGACAGAGGTGACATCAACCTCTCGGAGTTCGAGCTGTCGCAGTGGCGGCTTATGCACGTTGGCGCACAGCCCGTACCGCCCTCTCTTATCAAGAGGTGGAAGTCGGTGTTCCCGACTCACGATTACGACACCAACTACGGTCTATCGGAGTCCATTGGCCCCGGCTGCGTGCATCTCGGTGTTGAGAATATACACAAGGTCGGCGCGATAGGCAAGGCAGGCTACGGCTGGGAAACGGCTATCGTCGGTGAGGACGGCTCGCCCGTTAAGCAGGGCGAGGTCGGTGAGCTTGCGGTCAAGGGTGACGGCGTTATGAAATGCTACTATAAGAATCCCGAGGCAACCGCCGAGATTCTGAAGGGCGACTGGCTGCTCACGGGCGATATGGCGAAGGAGGACGAGGACGGATTCATATACCTCGTTGACCGAAAGAAAGACGTCATCATCAGCGGCGGTGAGAACATCTACCCCGTGCAGATTGAGGACTTCCTCAGAGCGCACGAGAAGATTAAGGACGTTGCGGTTATCGGTCTGCCCGAGAAGCGACTCGGTGAGATTACCGCTGCTATCATAGAAATCAAAGAGGGTATGAGCTGTACGGCAGAGGAAATCGAGGAGTTCTGCCTCGGTCTGCCTAAGTACAAGCGCCCGAAGAAGCTCATCTTCGCCACCGTACCGAGAAATCCCACAGGAAAGATAGAAAAACCAAAGCTGCGCGAAATCTACTGCGGCGGCAGCCTGGTTGAAGCACAGATAACTAACTAAAGAGGACAATATTATGACACTTACACAGATACTTACTACAATACTCGTCGTGCTGTTCTTCGGCGTTATGCTCGGAGTCGGCATCTACTGCCGCAAGCACGCATCAAGCGTTGATTCATTCGTTCTCGGTGGGCGCTCGGTCGGCCCTTGGCTCACGGCTTTCGCCTTTGGCACTTCATACTTCTCTGCGGTTATCTTCGTCGGCTATGCGGGACAGTTCGGCTGGAACTTCGGTCTTGCGTCGACCTGGATAGGCCTTGGCAACGCCTTTATCGGCTCGCTCCTCGCCTGGAACGTGCTCGGCAGACGCACGAGAGTTATGACTCAGCATATCAATTCAAAGACGATGCCCGACTTCTTCGAGAAGCGTTACGGCTCTCCCGCACTCAAAATTGCGGCTTCCGTCATCGTCTTTATCTTCCTTATCCCCTACACCGCCTCGCTCTATAACGGTCTTTCGAGCCTTTTCGCCATCGCCTTTGAGATTCCCTACTGGGTTTGCATCGTTGCTATGGCTGTGCTGACGGGAATTTACGTCATCTTCGGCGGCTATATGGCGACGGCTATCAACGACTTCGTGCAGGGTATCATAATGCTTATCGGCATTGC
>CAYXAC010000156.1:0-3381 GCA_964463025.1 uncultured Ruminococcus sp. | reverse complement strand
GTAGTAAGCCGAGGAGTCCTTTGCAAACTTCTTTGCACCCGCCTCGCGCCAAGCAAGAAGACTGTCCTCGCCATCACCTGTGAGGTAAAGGGGTGCGGGAAGTCCAAGGGCTTCGGTGATGTACTGGCCCTTCTCTGCGATATCAACGTCGCACATAAGGAAGTCAGCCTCGCCACTCTTTACGGTATCAAGAAGGTCCTCCTTAGACCAGTCACGGTCAAGGGGTACCCAAACGCTACCCGTAGCCATAACCGCATAGTAGCTTTGGATAAGGGGATAGGTGTGCTTGCCAATAACGACAATCTTCTTACCCTTAAGGCCCTGTGCGATAATTTCGGTCGCAAGTGCACGAACGTGGTCGCGCATCTCGTCGTAGGTGACCTTCACCGCCTCCTTGTCGTGAGGCTTAACGCGGTAGCGGTAAGCAACCTTACCCTGATATCTTTCACCGATATCCTCTACCATTTCCCTGATGTTAGCGTATTCTCTTTTTTCTCTTAACGCTTTTACTTTCATATTTTTTACCTTTCTTTAGCTTCACTCACCAAGTGTCCGTGCTAAGCGATGCAGCCCGCCAGGATCGGGGGATGTCGGGAAGTACATCGGCACAGCCGTAACGCAAGAATTCGTGAAGGATATCGTTTTGAATTTGCCCAAAACATAGACATTTTAGCACACAATGTCAGTTTTGTCAAGCAATTTAATATTACATAATAATTTAAGAGAATGAATTAAGACTTTCTTTTTCTTCTAAAATAGCTTGAAAGTATGTCCGCGCATTCCTCACCGAGCACTCCGCCAACTACCTCGGGCTTATGATTTAATCCTGCTTCATTAAGGTCAAGAGCCGAGCCGAAAGCACCGAAGCGAAAATCCTTTGCACCGTAGACGACACGCTCGATTCTCGAATTTATTATCGCGCCGGCACACATAGCACACGGCTCCATAGTAACGTAAAGAGTGACTCCCGGCAGCCTCCAACCGCCAAGCACAGCACAGGCTCTCTCGATAGCGAGAATCTCGGCGTGGTGAGTCGCGCACTTCGAGATTTCGCGCGTGTTGAAGGCAGATGCAATTATCTTACCGTCACGCACAGCAACCGCACCGACGGGTACTTCGTCTATCTTCTCGGCAGCACCCGCCTGCTCAATAGCCGCCCTCATAAATTCTTCATCTATGTAATTCTTACCTTCCATAATCACTCCCGAATTTTTGCCGCAAGGTCGAGCACTGCAAGCAGCAGCGTAGGCAGGGCAAGATATAATATTTCTATGGAAAGCTTTGCTTTTTCTCCGTCAAATGCCTTATTCAGCCTTTCCTTATACTCTGCTCTTTTTACTATAATAAAAGCAATCGAAGCTAACGAAAGTATAATAAGCGATGCGTAAAATGCGTAGGTGAATATCGGCTCGTGCGAATAAAATATAAATAGCACCGAAAGAGTGTTGTTTAACGCGTGGAGTATCACCGACGGCCAGATGCTACGGAAAATCAGGTTCATTGTCATAAACAACGCTCCCGCGAGAAATGCATAAGGTATCACGAAAAGGTCGCGGTGTACCAGCGCAAAGAATAATGCAGAAACTGTAACCATAGTCGCGTTTGCCTCGCCGCCGTAAAGCCGCATTGGCAGATACCTGAACAGTATTTCCTCAAGAAGTGCGGGTAAAAGCGCGTGAGTAATTAAAGTTAAAATCAGATTATCGCCAAGATCAACGCTGTTCTCTGCACCGAACAAAAGATAAATAATATACGAGGTTATGCCCGAGGTGAGAATCACTAGCAAAACCGTTGGTGCGGCAGTAGGAATAAGCAGTCCAAGCGAGCGCTTGTCAAGCGAGAGGAGAGAATTGTCCGCCAATCTCCCCTCACGGCGAATCAGATAAAGTCCAATCGCGGTCGGAAGAATGAAAGAGAGAAAATATACCGCCTCTGATAAAATTCCCGAAATCGAGCCTGACGCAAAAAGCATAACCAAAAACAAAAGATATAGTAGCGACAGAGTCTTGATTTTATCCATTTTTCTCTCCTTTCTTACAATTTTGACAAGTATGGTTTACTTTTTTAGTTGATTTTCTCGATTATTGAGAAGCGCAACTTACCTCTTACGATACTTGCTTCCTCAAGCTTTACTTTAAGTTTATCGGCTACGCGGTAGACCTCATAACAAGATCGCAGAGTGAGGTTGCGCTCGTCGAAGGTGAATACACCGTCCATCTCGCTGATAGGCACGAGTCCCTCGCAGGTATTGTCTAGCATACAGAAAAGACCGAACGAGGTGACCGAGCTGACAACGGCTAAAAATTCCTCGCCAACGCGCTCGGACATATAGAGCACCTTATATAAATCCTCAATTTTTCTCTCCGCATTTATCGCACGAAGCTCGCTCTCGGTGGCAGCGGCCGCTGCACGTCTTGCATAAGATGCATATTGCTCCGCACGCTTGCCCTCGAACAGCATTTTTTTGATAATTCTGTGCGTTGCAAGGTCGGAAAGCCTACGAATAGGCGAGGTGAAGTGACAGTATTTCTCGATTCCGAGACCAAAATGACCGTCATTTTTCTCCGAATACTTCGCTTTTGCCATGGCGCGAAGCATCGTGTAGGATACGGCAAATGCAATTCCCTTTTCCTCTGCCGCTACAAGCAATGCCGAAAGCTGCTTTGGCGTAGGCTTGTCGCGCGAAATATAACGAGTGTCAAGCCCGAGACTCTCGGCATAGGAGAGGAAGGACTCGAAATTCTCCGTCGGAGGCTGCTCGTGAATTCGGTATACGCAAGGTATCGCACGGTCTGTAAGATATGTTGCAACCGCCTCGTTTGCCGTGAGCATGAACTGCTCTATCATTCGCTCGGCATCACCGCGCTCGCGCCTGATTATATCGATCGGCACACCGCGAGAGTCGAGAATTATCTCTGCCTCGTCGGAGTCAAAATCTATTGCTCCACGCTTCTCACTCTTTTCAAGTAAAATGCCGTAAAGCTCGTGCATTTTTCGCAAAGTGGGAATAACTTCCTTATATTTTTTCTTAATTTCGGAGTCTGCCTCGCCCGAAAAGAGCTTGTTCACCTCGGAGTATACTCCGCGCACACGACTGACGATAACCGACTGCTCGAGCCTCGTATCAATGATATTTCCCTCGGAATCAAGGTCGATAATTGCCGAAAGCGTATACTTTTCCTCGTCCGAATTCAGCGAACAGACTCCGTTGGATAGAGCAGCAGGGAGCATAGGCACGACCTTGTCGGTGAAATACACGCTCGTACCGCGAGCCATAACGCATCTGTCAAGCAATGTGCGCTCTCTGACGTAGTGCGATACGTCGGCTATATGAACCCAAGCTCCGGGGTGTTTAATTCTTCCTCGGTGAATTGCAGCCGG
>CAYXAC010000155.1:0-3387 GCA_964463025.1 uncultured Ruminococcus sp. | reverse complement strand
CCGTCGGTCGCAAATGCCGCTTTTTCCTCAAATCTGCCTATCCCCTTATCAAACTAAAGAGGCTGCCTCAAATTTTTCATTTGAGGCAGCCTCTTTCTATTTAATTTAATATATTTTTTAATTTTCGTGCGTTAAATATTTAACTTTTGCGTATATACTTGATTTTAGGAAGCATTTGTGCTAGAATATTATTGTGGAAGTTTGGGATTTTTAACCAAATTGACCAAAAAGTGATAAATTTTGGGCGGTATGACGGGCGAAGCTCGGCAGTGCGGCTTGATGATGGGAGAATGGTATGTATAAAAAGCTCGTAAGCTCACTTTATGTGCTTAATATCGTATCTCAGGCAATTTTTACCCTGGCATTCCCTATCGGTCTTGGCGTGCTGGTTGCCTATCTGCTCACAAGCTATGCGAGCGCGCCCTCGTGGATATGGGCGGTGCTGATAGTTTTCGGTGCTTTGTCAGGACTCTATTCCATGATAAAATTCATTTTATCCGCTATGGCAGGACTCGAAAGGCTCGAAAAGGAGCACAATACTAAAGAGAAAAAAGAAAAATCAGGTAATAATAATGAATGAAAATAAACTACCCAAAAGCGAGATTCTAGCTCTCGCTGTCGGCGAGGTTGTTGTCGGTGCTCTTGTATGCGGCGGATTCGCTATTGCTGACTCGCTCGGCTTTGCGGAGTTCGACTACCGCGTTATTACGGGTGCTCTGCTTGGCGTTCTGGTAATAGTGCTGAACTACCTTTTCCTCACCCTGTCGGTTAACCGCGAGGTCGAAAACTATCTCGCCCTGCGAGGCAACAGAGAGATGGACGAGGAGGAGGCGGAGAAATTCGCAGCCGAGAACTCGATGCCTATACAGAACGCAATCAAGACCTCGTATATAATCAGAACGGCGACTATGCTTGCAGCGCTTGTGGTTGCCTTCGTGACCAAGTGGTTCAACCCTCTCGCGACGGCGATACCGCTGCTCGCCTTCCGACCCCTGCTCTCGCTCTTCGAGTCGTTACGCAGGAAGAAGGACAAGACACCCGACCCAAAAAAAATTGTAAAATACGAAGAAAAGGAGAGTGATGAATAGTGGATTTAAGCGTAACAGGCCCTCGCGTCTATTTTGAATTACCCTTTGATCTGCCCGATATAAATATCTTCACTATGAAGAACTTAATCACGCAGACGACCGTGACTCTCTTTGCAGTTACTATTCTTTTGATTATCGTCAGCCTTATCGTAACGAAAAAGCTCTCGAAACATCGCCCGAGCGGACTGCAGATAGTTGCAGAGAAGCTAATCAATATGCTCTACGGACTCGTTGAGGACACGATGGGAAAGCACAACCTGCATTTTGCGCCCTATATCGGCACGCTCTTCCTCTCGTCGATTTGCGGTACCCTTATCGGTATGACGCAGGTCTTTCGTTCGGCTACCGCAGACCTCTCGGTCACGGCAGCCTGGGCACTCGTTACTACGGGCATGGTGTGGTATCACAACATCAAGAACTTCGGCTTTAAGGCGTGGCTCAAGGGCTTTACCGAGCCTATCGTGGTTATGACGCCGATGAACATCGTTTCGGAGATTGCAAACCCAATCTCCATGGCGTTCCGTCATTTCGGTAACGTTGCGGGTGGCTCGGTGCTGACCGCGCTTATCTACTCGGCACTCGGTGTGCTGTCGAACGTAATTTTCAGCTGGATACCCGGAATTATCGGTACGATTCCCTTCTTCCAGGTTGGTATCCCCGCCTTCCTTTCTATCTACTTCGACCTCTTCTCCGGCTTCGTGCAGGCGCTCGTATTCTCGCTTCTGACGATGGTTTACGTCGGCGGTGCTTGCCCTCCCCCCGAGGAGCTTCCCGAGGACAGACGCGCAAAGCTCGAGAAAAAGGCTAAAAAAGCAAATTAATAATTACATTGGACTAAAAAACTAAAAAATAAACTTATTTCTAGGAGGATTTTCAAAATGGATGTTAATGCAGCTAAACTTCTTGCCGCAGGACTTTGTATGGGTCTTGGTGCAATTGGCCCCGCTATCGGTGAGGGTAATGCAGTTGGTAAGGCTCTTGAGGCTATGGCACGTCAGCCCGAGATGGCAGGTACGCTCCGTACTAATATGATTCTTGGTTGTGCTATTACCGAGACCACTGGTATTTACTCGCTCGTTATTTCGCTTCTTCTTATGTTCTTGTTCTAATAAGAACTACTCTAGTTACAAAGGAGAACCCAAATGGGACTTTTGGATGCAAGCGTTATGCTTGACAAGTTTGAGAGCTTCGTCGGTGTGAATCTCTGGACGATGATTTTCGCTTGGTGTAACCTTCTGATACTCTATCTTTTCTTAAAAAAGCTACTCTTTAAGCCACTCAAGAATATGATCGATTCAAGGCAAAAGGAAATTGACGATATGTATTCTAGCGCAGAGGAAGCGAAGACCTCCGCCGATGAGATGAAGGCGGAATACGAGGAAAAGATAAGCCACGCGAATGAAGAGAGTGAAGAAATTCTGAGGAGTGCCGTAAGACGCGCGCAGCTCAAGGAGGAGGAAATTCTCCGTGAGGCAGGTGCAGAGGCGGCACGCACTCTCGAGCGCGCAGAGGAGCAGATCGAGCTTGAAAAGAAGCGCGCGCTCAACGAGGTCAAGGACGAGGTTTCGGCTATGGCTATCGGCATCGCGTCTGCGGTTATTGAGCGCGACGTTGACGAGCGAGAGCACAGAGAGCTTATCGACGATTTTATTAATAATATAGGTAACGAATGATGACGGGGGCATATGAATACGCACGAGCGCTCTTTATGATAAGCGAGGAGGAGCGTAGCTCCGACAAGGTTATGGCTGACGTCAGGGTTGCGAAGAAGGCATTCACCTCTAACCCCGACTATGCCGACCTGCTCGACACGCCCGCGCTCTCAAAGAGCGAGAGGCTCGAGCTTATTGACAAGGCATTTGCCTCGCTTGACGGCTCACTCGTTAACTTAATCAAAATTCTGGCGGAAAAGCGACTTTCCTACCTTTTCCCGAAGCTTGCAGACGAATATTCGGCGCTCTATGACGAGTCGCGCGGAATTCTGAGAGCCGAGGCGGTAAGCGCAGTTCCGCTTACCGAGAAGCAGAGCGCAGCTCTTACAAAGAAGCTCGCTTCGCTTACGGGAAAGACCGTAATTTTAAGCAACACCACCGACAAGTCTATCCTTGGCGGTATTGTGTTGCGATACAGTGGCATTCAGCTTGACGGCTCGGTTAAGACGAGGCTTGATAAGTTTGAATCTGCACTAAAGAGCGCCGTTATTTAATCGGTGCGCTAAAAAATATCTTTGCCGCACGGCAAAGGGAAAGAAGAACAAGATGCAGTCTAAATTAGATGATATCAGCAAGATAATCAAAGA
>CAYXAC010000154.1:657-3420 GCA_964463025.1 uncultured Ruminococcus sp. | reverse complement strand
CATTCATCGCAAAGTCCGGGGACGTCTATACATCTTCCGCAGGTTGAAATTTTTCCGTTCTCGATAACCACGCACTGATGGCATGGTGTCGGGAAGCTGTTGCCTATGAGATACGGGAACGCGCTCTTGAGATTAAAGACGGGTGCGCCCTCCTTCATCATCTCGGTGATTACCCGACAGCATTCAGCCTTTTCTTCCTTCGAAAGAGCCAAATCTCTTGTGTCTGGGTACGGAGTGTGGAAGTTAAAGGAAACCGCCTTGACGTTTTTCGTATCGCGCGCAGTGATGCAAACGTCGCGCACGGCGTCCTTATTAATTTGATTTATTGCCATATAGAAGCAGATGTTGTCGGCGGTGGCGTTCTCGATATTTTTCATAATCGTATCGTAGGTATCGCCGCGCACGGCGTTGTGGTGCTCACGATCACCGTCAAGGCTCAAAAGAATCAAATCTGCCTCGGGCAAATCTATCGGGAACGTGCCGTTGGTGACTACGTTAACGATAAGAAATCCCATTTCCTTTGCCTCTTTAACAAGGTCGCGCAGAGTACGCTCTCCGTCACGCCAGAGAAATGTTTCGCCACCACAGAAAAAGAGAATCCGCACACCCATACCGTAGAGAGTCTGCATTTCACTCTTTATCTGCTCATACGGGTAAACAACCGAGGTTATGTTATTCACCGAGCAATGCTTGCATTTGAGGTTGCATTTGTCGGTAAGAATGACCGTACCGAGAATCGGCTCTTTTTTTCTAAATAAAACTGTCTTTATACCGAAGGCGGCAAAGTGAATAAATGAGGAAATTTTCATATTATTCTCCTCCAAATTATAATAGCACTCTTATTTTATCACATTTCTCTAATTTTTTCAAGTAAAAAAGAGAGCCTGTTATTAGGCTCTCTTTTAAGAGGTATTTAATAAGCCGCTATTGCGCTCTCGGTAATGGTAATCTCCACAGTCATCTCCCTGCCGCCGCGAAGGATATCAAGCTTCACCACATCGCCAACTCTTGCATCAAG
Organism: uncultured Ruminococcus sp.; assembly: GCA_964463025.1. Lineage (GTDB taxonomy): Bacteria > Bacillota > Clostridia > Oscillospirales > CAG-272 > UBA1740. The sequence goes on along the minus strand of CAYXAC010000154.1, from coordinate 2,402 downwards.
CATTGCGTCTATCACGTGGTAGCTGCGAGTGACGCTTACGGTTTTGTCACCTACGGTAACCGACTTGATAACGTCGCCTGCCTCAAGCTTGCCGTATGCTATACCGCCGGTTGCGACCTCGGCTATTCCCACCTTCTCCTTGATCTTGATAATTCCAAGATCCTCGTCTATTACGGCCACCGAGTCAGATGTGCCGAGCGTAACACCGATAAGCGCACGCATTACGGTTTTATTCTCTGTTCCAAAGCAGTTATCAATGATATTTCTCGCTACCGCACTCGCTACGTTCGAGGGTATTGCATAACCGATATTCTCGACATCGTCATCGACGATTTTTGCATTTACTATTCCAATAAGCTCACCTGCCGAATTGTAAAGACCGCCGCCCGAATTACCCGAATTGACAGCTGTATCAACGCGCATAACTCTGAACGACACCGTACTCTGTCCGTCTACTGCGGTCATAGTGATATACTCCGAAGCCACGCTGACTACACCAAGGGACGCCGCAATACCGTCACCGCGCGGATTACCCACAGCGATAGCCGTTGCACCAACCGACACGCTGTCGGAGTTGGCGATCTTGACGCTGTTGTAAACAGAGTTGACAAGCGAGGCGCAATTCTCTACGTAAAGCACAGCAATATCGTAGTAAAGCGAGCCGCCCACGTACTCCGCAGGAATAGCGTAATTCTTGCCCTCTGCACCATAAAGGTAAACCTCTATTTCCTCACTGATGCCATCGGTAGAATTCGACGCGCTGTCATACACTACGTGATAATTGGTGATTATGAATGCCGAGCCACTCTCTCTGTCAAGCTCATAGATAACTCCTGCGCCCTCAGAGGAATACTGAGACGTGCTGGTACCTCCGCCAAAGCCAGGGAAAAATCCTCCGTAGGAATTGTTGACCGTTTTTTCAAAGTAGGCGGTAACGCTCACAGCGCTGACAAGTCCCGCGGTTGTTGCGGCAAGAACGCTGTCGTCACCGCTCTGTATGTTGATAGTCGTGCCCTCGTTGGATATAGCGCCGATATTCTTCTCGCTTCCGTCAGAGAACATCAGAACCAGCTCGCCGCGCTCGTTAAGCCTTGCCGACGTGATATCGCCGTCGTCCTTTGCTCCACACGAGCTGAAGGCAAAAATCGAAGTCAGTATAATAATGACAGACAAAATTGAAGATAGAATTTGCTTTTTTGATACGCTTTTCATCTTTCAGATTTCCTTTCAAGGTTATAAAGATATTATACACCTCAATACTAAAATTTGGCTAAAGCAATTTGCAAACTTTTCGTTAACAAAATACGGCGCAATTTGCTCACGCCGTGTTTTTACATATTTTAATCAATAGTCATATCCATTTTTCGTCTGAGAATTTTTCTCAAGGTGTTCTTGGGAAATTCCTCATCACGAACCTTGAGTAGACCTATCTTCTTATAAGAAACTGCAGTCTTGTTATACTCGTTTACGAACTTCTGGAAGTACGCCTTAGGATCGGTGATTCCCTTCTCCTCAAGGAGAGTCTTGTCGGGATAAATCTCGGCAACGATGGTGTTGAATGCAATACCGCGACGGGACTTACCCTCGTAAACTACGATGTCAACAAGGCCTGGAGTCGCGCTGAGAGCATCCTCAATTTCCTCGGGGTAAACGTTCTTACCGTTGGAGAGAATGATAATGTTCTTGAAACGGCCTGTAATGTAAAGGATTCTCGGGCCGTCCTTGAGAACCTCCATTCTTCCTGC
>CAYXAC010000154.1:0-647 GCA_964463025.1 uncultured Ruminococcus sp. | reverse complement strand
CCCGTGCGGAAGAAGCCGTCCTCTGTGAACGCCTCGGCATTAGCCTCGTCGTTCTTATAGTAGCCGAGCATTACGTTGGGGCCCTTAACCTGAATCTCGCCCTCGCCTGAGTCGTCTGCATCTGCAATACGGCACTCAACGATAGGAAGAACGGGACCTACGCTCTTGGGAACGATGTAATTATTGTGGTTTACTGCAAGAATCGGAGCGCACTCGGTGATGCCGTAGCCGTTAAGCACCTTAACGCCAAGACCCTCAAAGAGGTCTGCCATCTCCTGATTAAGAGGCGCACCACCCGAGATTATCATATTAAGCTCGCCGCCGAACTTCGAGAGAATCATCTTCTTGAAGAGTCCGTCGAAGGGCTTGAGTCCTATCTTGTGGAAGGCTCTGTTGAAGCTGATGAGCCCCTTGACAAGTCCGCCTACAAACTTACCCTTCTCGTCAATACCCTTGAGAATTCTTCTGTAGAAGGTTTCTACGTAGAGAGGAACTGCAACGAGGTGTCCAGGCTTATGCTCCTGGAGCTCTTTGAGAATATACTTAACACCCGAGGAAATGTAGATATCACAGCCGATGGAGTTCTGTCCGTATATGGAAACCGACGAACCGTAGGTGTGATGAGGGGGAAGCACGTTCATACACTT
>CAYXAC010000153.1:0-3436 GCA_964463025.1 uncultured Ruminococcus sp. | reverse complement strand
TACTTCGTGCGAGTAGATGAGTTCTGCCATTTTAAGATCTCCTTATAATAAATTAATCAACAATAATGCCCTTAACGTCACCGAAAGCGCAGGCTGCGTTAGCTTCGTCGGTGTCGATATGCATAGCGGGAGCAAACTTCTCGCTGACTCTGACTACTACATCACCAAAGATGGTAGTACGCTCGGAGTCGGATTCAATCTTAACGCAAACTATTTCCTTATCCGCTACGCCCATTTCAGCTGCTGCCTCGGGAGTGAGGTGGATATGAAGCTTTGCAGCAATTACACCCTCGCTGAGCTCAAGCTCTGCGCCGGTTTCTGCATTAACAAGCTTACAAGCACCGCTACCAGCGATGTCGCCGGACTCACGAATGGGAGCAAATACGCCTATTGCACGAGCGTCGGTGAGAGAAATCTCAACCTGACTTGCAGGACGGGTAGGACCGAGAATGGAAGCCTTTACGCTACCCTTGGGGCCTACTACGGTGAGCTTCTCTGCACAAGCGTACTGACCGGGCTGGCTAAGCTCCTTCTTATTGGTGAGCTCATAGCCCTTACCAAAAAGAACGTCAACTGCCTCACGGCTGAGATGAATGTGTCTTGCGGAAGTTTCAACTAAAACCTTTTTCATTTTTTTTAGAAATCTCCTTCATAATTTTATGAACTCACATTGAGTCCACGCTAGTCCAATATACATTATAACACAAAAATATTTGAAAATCAATGCATAAATGCAAAGAATATCGAAAAAACTAATAAAAATGTTATTTTTTTAACGGATGAGGTGCAATATGGAACGCGAAAATGAAAACAAGGCCGACGAAGGCGCACTTATAAAGGACGGGGGAGCTATGGTCGAGAGCTCGGGGGAGTCATTTTTCTGCCTTTCGATAATCGGACAAATTGAGGGACATTACGCCCTTGATAACACCCAAAAGGCAACGAAATACGACCACGTGATACCTACCCTCGTTGCTCTTGAGGAGAGCGAGAGAGTTGACGGAATAATTATACTCATCAATACGCTTGGCGGTGACGTTGAGGCGGGACTCGCTATGGCAGAGGTTATCGCAAGCCTGACGAAGCCTACGGCTTCAATAGTGCTCGGCGGCGGTCATTCGATAGGCGTGCCGCTGGCAGTTAGTGCTGACAGGTCGTTTATCGTGCCGAGCGCGACTATGACTATCCATCCTGTGAGAACTAACGGTACGGTGCTTGGCGTTCCGCAGGCGTTTGATTATCTTGAAAAAATGCAGAACAGAATTATCAATTTTATCGTCAGTCATTCGGGTGTTAAGGAAGATTATTTCAGAGAGATTATGAACCGCACGGATACGCTCGTCAATGATATCGGCTCGATTCTCGACGGCTACGAGGCAACAGAGTGTGGACTGATTGACGAAATCGGCGGTGTGAAGGACGCGCTTGCATATCTGAAATCAAGAGTTAATCATAAATAAATCTGCTCTGGCATAAAATATTTTGTTTCATTTTGCACTTGTAATCGCGCGAAATTTGTGATAAAATGAAATAAAACTGCGAAAGAGGTGCTACGATGGGATTTTGGTCTTTGTTATTAGGTAAAAAGGAAAAGGAAAAATATGAAATAGAGGAGTCCGACGGTCAGGAGCAGTATTTCAAGACCGATTTTGACGAGCCTGCCAAAAAGAGCGCGCCGAAGCCCAAGAAGGCAGAGTCAAAGGCAAAGGTTGAAAAGGCTGTTGAAATGCAATCCGAGCCCCAAAAGGCGAAAGAAAAAAAGCCGACTATTAAGGAATCTGCAGAAAAAAATACTGCAAGGGCAGACGTCGAGAAGGAAAACAAGCCCGAAAAGAAAGAAGCTCCCGCTTCCCTGCCCGAGAGTGACCCGAAGGCAAAGAGAACGGGAAAATTCGAGATAAAGAAAAGCAAGGACGGCAGATTCGTCTTTAATCTGTACGCGCCTAATCATATTATCGTAGCGACCTCGCAGGTGTATTCCTCATCGAGCGCAGCGGTGAACGGAATACAGAGTATTATTGCCAATGCAGAGAAGGCTCCGCTTGAAGATAACACCTTGAAAAATCCCACGAAGCAATCCTATCCCAAGTGGGAGATGTACATAGACAAGGGCGGTCAGTACCGCTTCAGGCTCTATGCTACGAACGGCAACTGCGTCGTGCATTCGCAGGGCTACACTGCAAAAGCAAGCTGTAAAAACGGCATTGAGAGCATCATAAGGTGCGCGAAAAATGCAGAGATTGATAAATCGTATTTGAAGAAAGAATAACGCAGAAAGCGCAGTCCACGCGGGCTGCGCTTTTGTTTTTTGGAAAAAATATATGTTATCTATTTACAAACGCGAATTTTTGTGATAAAATAAAAACGCCAAACAAAACTTAATATCAAAGTACGTAAAGAAGACTCGCTATTTTTATAGGGGGTTTTATACCCTTTTTCATTTTCAGCAATTAGAATTTAGCAAAAATGCAAATTCCGCTTGCTGAAAACAAGGAGTTTTTCTTGGTACTTTGCGAGTTTTGTTTGGCGACAATTGGAGTTTGCGTTTTTCGGTGCGGCGACTCCGGTTGCCGCACTTTTTGTTTGCGCCGGAAAAAATACAATAAGAAAAAGAGGAAAAGAAAAAGGAAATGAAAAAAGTCTCATTATTATTCTCAATTTGCTTGATGTCCATGTTCGTATTATGTTCTTGTTTATTTGGACATGAGCATGGCACTTCTCTAGGTTTTGTAAAAAATGCACAAGAAGCCACTTGTACTCAGGACGGATACTATGAAGAAGTTTGGTACTGCGAAATCTGTGGTGATAAAGTTGGGGGAACATTTAGTATAAAGCCATCAACTGGTATTCATATTTTTAATAATTCAAAATGTAAATATTGTGGTGTAAATTCGCCTATTCAACTTACACTTACATATGATTTAAGTGAAGATGAGAAATATGTAATTTTCACAGGAATAAGCTATAGCTTGGGCGATCCATATCCAGACGTTCTTCCAGAAGACTATATTCCTATGGGTGATGACAAGTACGAAATAACCATTCCTTCGGAATATGGATACAAACCTGTTAAAGAAATATCTGCAGGAGCATTAATGGTGGGTTGGAATCTTGTTTACATAGAAATTCCCGACAGTGTGACCACTATTGGTAACTCTGCGTTCTCTGGTTGCAGTTCGCTTACTAGCATAGATCTTCCCGACAGTGTGACCACTATTGGCGATAGTGCGTTCTCTTATTGCAAATCACTAACAAGCATAGAGATACCAGATGGCGTTACCTCTATTGGTGAAAGTACGTTCTATGAATGCGACTCACTTACCAGCATAGTAATTCCCGAAGGTGTAACCTCTATTGGCAACTTTGCGTTCTCTGATTGCCACTCGCTTACTAGCATAGATCTTCCCGACAGCGTGACCTCTATTGGTGAAAGTAC
>CAYXAC010000152.1:0-3464 GCA_964463025.1 uncultured Ruminococcus sp. | reverse complement strand
GGATTTCTCTATGCTCGCTGATTGATTTTTCAAGTCTGCCCTCTACGGTGATAGAGCGCTTTCTGTAAAACTGAATGTTCCTGTGAAGCTCCGAGAGTGTCTTGTAAAGCAGACGGCTGCCCGAGGCTCTGTATATTATGTCGTGGAACTCCGAGTCAAGCTCCTTTATATGCTCAGTGTCCTGCTTTTTGATGTAAAACTCGGCAAGCTCGATGGAGTCGCGCAGCCTTTCGATATCTCCCTCGGATATCTTCTCTGCCGCCTCTCGCGAGGCAAGTCCCTCAAGGCGCATACGGATTTTGTAAATATCCACAAGCTCCTCTCTGCCAATGCCGATAACGATAGCACCCCTGTTGGGAACTATTTCGATAAGCCCCTCCTCGGCAAGACGGTGGAGCGCACCGCGAAGCGGAGTTCGGCTCACGCCGTGACGGGTTGAGAGCGCAACCTCGGTTAGTGTGTCACCTTTTTTGAACTGACCTGCGAGAATCTCCTCCTCAAGTGCAAAAAAGACTCTCTCCTCAAGCGATTTGGCATTACTTCCCACTATCATATTTCGGTTCCTTTCAATCTGGGATAGTAGAAGTCGATTATCTGCATAAGCTCATCGTTACCCATAACGGTAGTTCTGCCATCGTCATAAAGTCGGTCAATTTCCTCCTTGACCTTGATTACAAGTGGCGATTGCTTTGTGACTACCTCGCCCTCGGGCAAATCGAAGTGCTTGTTTATCCAATACGCGATTCCCGCAAGTCCCGAGGTATTGGAAATTGCAACCTCAGCAGGACGGTTAAGAATCTTGTCGGTGTCGAAGATGTTGTAAATCTCCATATCCTTCATAAGACCGTCTGCGTGAATGCCCGCGCGGGTGAGATTGAACGCCGAGCCAACGAAGGGAGTCATGGGCGGAATATCGTATCCAAGCTCCTTTTCGAAATACTCTGCAATCTCGGTGATAACCGTGGTATCCATACCATCGGTCGTGCCGCGAAGTGCGGCATACTCCATAATCATTGCCTCAAGCGGAATATTGCCCGTTCTCTCACCAATACCGAGAAGCGAGCAGTTGACCGCCGACGCACCGTAGAGCCAAGCGTTGACCGCGTTGGTTACACCGTGATAGAAGTCGTTGTGACCGTGCCACTCGAGCATATCCGAGGGGACGTCTGCGTAGTGGTGCAGACCGTAAACTATGCCGGGAACGCTCCTCGGGAGCGCAACACCGGGGTAGGAAACACCGTAGCCCATAGTGTCGCACATTCTGATTTTCACGGGGATATTAGCCTCAGCTGAAAGCTCGTGAAGCGCGTTTACAAAGGGAACGACGAAGCCGTAGAAATCGGCTCTCGTAATATCCTCGAGATGACATCTTGGGCGAATACCTGCATCAAAGGCGCGCTTAACAACACCGAGATAATGGTCGAGCGCTTCCTGGCGCGAAAGACCAAGCTTGTTGAATATATGGTAATCCGAGCAGGAAACGAGAATTCCCGTTTCCTTGATACCAATGTCACGAACGAGCAGGAAGTCCTCCTTCTTCGCTCTTATCCAAGTAGTAACCTCGGGGAACTCATATCCGAGCTCCATGCACTTATATACGGCATCTCTGTCCTTCTTCGTATAAACGAAGAACTCCGACTGACGCACCATCCCCTTCGGGCCGCCAAGACGGTGAATCATCTTATAAAGGTCGACTATCTGCGAGGCGGTATAGGGCGCGCGTGACTGCTGTCCGTCACGAAAGGTAGTATCGGTTATCCATATCTCATCGGGCATACAGAGAGGCACGCGACGGTGGTTGAAGGCAACCTTCGGCACCTCGTCGTAGGGGTAAATCTCTCGGTAAAGATTCGGCTCGTCAACGTCCTGCAGAGAATACTTGTACTGCGACTGCTCGAGTAGATTAGTGTGTCTATTCTTATCAATCATATTTTTCTTATTTTCCTTTCCGTAGGAGTAAGATTGTATTCTTGTATACAATTTGTTGCTATTATACTATAAAACAATATTTTTTGTCAATACTATTTTACAATAAATTAGAATAAACATTAACACTATGAGGTTTTCTAATAGTGTATATAACTAAAATGCTCGGGCATTTTTAAGTGCCCGAGCCTATGTTATAGTTCTATTCTTTCGGGAAACGCCTCTTTTCGCATAATTCCCCACATTTTGTCGATATAAGAAAGAGTATAAAAGCTCTCGTAATAGTGATAGTAGAACGCCCCCTTGAGCGTCATGGTATAGACTCCATCGCGCGCGGTGATAAAGCCGAGAAGTCTGGCAACCATAATCTCGAATCCATACATTTTCTTCAGCGGTACGCCAAAGAATTTCTCGAAATCGCGCTCTTCTACCCTGGTGCTGTATGCCGTCCAGAATAGATAGTACACCATTCTCTGTCGCAGTGTGAAGCGAATGGTGAGAGAGGTCGGCAGAGTTTCGCTGTCAATACGCCTGCAATATTCGTCAACCGAAAAGGTATTTATCTTGAACTGGTCTTTGAGCAGCGTTGTCGCAGAACAGCCGAAGCCGAGGAAGTTATCGCGCGTCATTGAGGAATACTTTGCTTCGCTCTCGCTCGAGAAGGTCCATATAGAAGTACGGGTATAACCCTTCTCTATGCAGTAGTTCGTAATTGCGTCAAGAAGCGCGCGCTTCTCACCTTTCGGCATAGCTGTCACCCTGCTTTTAGTGAAGGTAAAATCAATAAAGGGATATATCGCCACGTGGTTTGCGCCACTTGCAAAGGCGGTGTCGACGTCTGCCTTGAGGTCATCAAAGGTCTGCCCGGGAAGCGCAAAAATGAAATCCATCGAAACAGTCTCGAACGGCACCTCGGCAAGTGCCGCCTTCATAGCATTGAGATCGACACACTTTCTGCCGAGCTGGCTCTGAAACTTCTCTGCAAAGGATTGAATACCGATGCTGATTTTAGTAACACTGGCATCGCGAAGAATACGCAAAGTATCTACATTTACGTTGTCGGGGTGCAATTCCACGCCGATGCCCTCGGTGATTATAAAATGCTTCTCTATCGCACCGATAATCTCTTTAAGGCGGTCTGCGGCAAGAGCAGGAGTGCCGCCGCCAAAGTAAAGACTGGTGGTTTCTTTTCTGCCGCTGTGTTGATTTCCGACCAGGTGAATCTCACGAATAAGAGCGTTAATATAGCGGTCGCAGACCTCTTTTGTATACTTAGCTTTACAATAAGGACAGAAATTGCATATACTTTTGCAAAAAGGGATATGTACATATAGCCCGAGTCCGTCAAGGTCGGAGTAAGGAAGGCGACTGTCAAACTCGCTATCAAAGGTAAAGGGCTTGGTTGTTCGTGTCAACCACATTCTTGTTAAACTTGTTATTATACTCATATTAAATATACTTCAAATGGGTTTTCAGCATTTCAAAAATAATTTTTATATTTCCACTGAACAATAGAGTGTATTCGGCAACGAAAAAGT
>CAYXAC010000151.1:2179-3504 GCA_964463025.1 uncultured Ruminococcus sp. | reverse complement strand
AAGTCTATAATTGGAGGATAAAAGATAATGGCTAAGAAGAATCAGAAGTTCGGCAAGCTTGCCGAGACCGAAGTAGTTAAGGGCCGTCTGGGTATGGCTCAGAAGCTTGAGGAAGAAAGACTCGAGCTCAAGAAAGAGATCGAAGCGCTTATGAAGGAGTACGCTAAGGCTACCGGCATTAGCAAGTACGGCAAGCGCAAGGCAAAGGTAGGCAAGGCAGCTAACGATTGGCAGCCCCCCGCAACCTTGAATCTCGACTAATTTTTTCGGAAAACTATTGATTTTTCCGTAAAAGTGTGTTATAATACACATAGTAAATAGTAGTTTTATGGGGCTGTCGCGAAAGTGACAGCCCCTTCACAATGACTTTTCCCTTGTGTGTCAAGGGAAAAACGGTTGTTTACATATTACAAATCCGGGAGGAAAGAGAATGAAAAAAAGCGTTAAAGAAACGGTCAGGGAAGCGATTACTCCTATAATTACGGAGCTTGGATACGATATCTGGGACGTGACTTATCAGAAAATAGGCGCGGATTATCACCTCGAGGTAACTATTGATTCCGAGAGTGGCATCAACATTGAGGACTGCGAGAAGGTGCATCGTGCGATAGATCCTATCCTTGACGAATGCGATCCCATCGAGGGCTTCTACTATCTTGACGTATCCTCGCCGGGTATTGAGAGAGAGCTTCGCACCGAGGCGCACATCAAGAGTCAGATAGGCGTCAAGGCGGAGGCAAAGCTCTATGCCGCAAAGGACGGCAGACGCTCGATAATAGGCATTATCAAGAGCCTTGAGGGCGATATTCTTACCATCATCGAGCCATCGGGTGACACCGAGCTGAAGCTCGACGAGATTTCTAAGCTTACGACAATTTATTTTGAAGATTAAGCTGGTAACAGCATTCACATATATAATATAATAGGAAAGGAACGTATCTAAAAATACGTGGTACAAAGGAAAAATGAACGCAGATTTCTTCACCGCCCTTGACCTTCTTGAGAAGGAAAACGGCATTTCAAAAGAGTATATGATTTCACAGATTGAGCTTGCACTTGCAAATGCTTGCAGACGAGAGGTTGGACCTACGACGGTTATTCGTGTGCAGCTCGACCCTAACAAGAAGGATATGAGAGTATTCCAGCAGCGCACCGTAGTGCCTGACGGAGAGGTTACTGACGAGAAGTGTGAGATCGGTTACACCGCGGCAAAGGCTCTCTCCCGCCGCCACAAGCTCGGCGGTGTTGTTGAAACCGAGCTTAAGACCAAGGACTTCCGCCGCCTTTCCGCGCAGGCAGGCAAGCAGATGATAGTTCAGGCTATC
>CAYXAC010000151.1:0-2169 GCA_964463025.1 uncultured Ruminococcus sp. | reverse complement strand
GCTATCCGTACCGCAGAGCGCGAGAGACAGACCAGAGAGTACGAGGAAAAGCGCGAGGAGATTATCACCGCAATCGTTGATAAGGTGGACACCACCAACGGCAACCTTATCCTCGACACCGGCACAGGCTACGCAACCCTTCTCCACGAGGAGCAGATTCCCGGTGAGAGATATGACGTAGGCGATAGAATCAAGGTGTTCGTTTCCGAGGTCAAGACCGGTGAAACCCGCGGTCCTATTGTAACTCTCTCGAGAATTCACCCCAGCTTTGTAAAGAGACTCTTCGAGCTTGAGGTTCCAGAAATTCAGGACGGTACCATCGTTATCAAGGGTGTTGCCCGTGAGGCAGGAAGCAGAACGAAGATTGCCGTTTACTCGCGCGACGAGAACGTTGAGGCAGTTGGCTCCTGTATCGGTAAGAACAGCATGAGAATAAACGCAATTCTCGACGAGCTTGCAGGCGAGAAGGTTGACATTATCAAGTACAGCGATGACCTCGCAGAGTACGTTGCAGAGGCTCTTTCTCCTGCGAAGGTGCTTGACGTTTATCTTGAGGACGATCGTACCTGCCGCGTTACCGTTTCCCCCGATCAGCTCTCGCTTGCGATAGGCAGAGAGGGTCAGAATGCCAAGCTTGTTGCCCGTCTTACCGGCTGTAAGATAGACATTAAGGCGTAATATGGCAAAGGAAGCTGCTGTACGCAAGATTCCGACCAGAAGATGCACCGGTTGCGGTGAGCATTTTCCCAAAAACACTCTTATCAGAGTTCTCCGCACCCCCGATGGCGAGGTAATACTCGACCTGACAGGCAAGAAATCGGGCAGAGGCGCATATATTTGCAAGAATATAAGCTGCCTCAAGAAAGCGCGCAAGGCACGCCGCCTGGAAAGCTCGCTTGAATGTCCCATTTCGGAAGAAATTTATGAGAAAATGGAAGAGGAACTTACGGTTGGAGAATAAAACTAATACCCGCCTTTGCGGTATGCTCGGATTTGCGATGCGTGCCGGCAAGGTTATCATAGGAACGGAGCTTGTATGCTCGTCGATGGCGAAGCGAGGCAAGGATGCTCCAAGACTGGTTCTGATATCGTCTACCGCATCTGACGGTACGAGGAAGAAGATACTTACAAAAAGTGAGTTTTATCATATAGAGGCAACGACTATTGAGATCGACTCCGATGAGCTCGGACGCCTGCTAGGCAAGCTTTACGCGCCTGCCGTCGTTGCGATTACCGACGACCGATTTGCCGAGGAGATAAGGCGCGCGATAAGCACTCTCCAAGGTGACGAAGAACGACCGGTTTCAAATTAATAGAAAGGGAGTTTCCGTACGGAAACGGTGATTTATATGCCCAATTTACCTATCAAAATAACTCAAATTTCCAAAGATTTCGACATAAAGTCCAAGGACGTCCTTGACATTTTCAAGGACCTTGGCATTGAGAAGAAAAGCGGCGGCTCGGCTGACCTTGACGAGTTCGAGCTCTTTCTCTCACACCTCACCTCGAAGCGCCAGATCAAGGATCTCGATGCATACAGAGAAGGCCGCACCAAGATTAAGAGCGCGGTAGAAAAGAAGGAGAAAAAACCTGCGCCTGCTCCCAAGACAGAGGCAAAGCCCGAGGTTAAGGCTGAACCCAAGGCAGAGGCGAAGCCGGCTGTCAAGGAAGCAGCTCCTGCGGCAAAGAAGCCTGCGGAAGCAAAGCCCACACAGCAGCCCGCAAAGCCTGCACCTCAGCAGAATAAGCAGAATGCGAGACCCGAGCGTGATAACGGTCGCAGGAACGACTCCGACAAGAAGTCCAGCTACCAGAAGTACAACGCACAGCCTCAGGCAAATCCCTTTGCCAAGAAGCTTGATAATATGCAGAGAGCCGCACAGGGACTCAGAAATCCCAACTCGCAGTGGCAGAAGCCTGCAGAGAAGCCTCAGCAGAAGCCTACGGCAGAGGTAAAGCCTGCGCAGCAGCCTACCGCACCCAAGTCCGAGCTTCGCCCTGCACAGCAGGCACAGCTCGAAAAGCAACAGAAGCTCGAGGCGCAGAAGATTCAGCAGCAGAAGCCTGCTGAGGTAAAGAAACCCAAGAAGGAAGAGAAGAAGGCGCAGAAGCAGCAGTTCAAGACTCTCACTCCCACCGTTCAGCAGAACGTCAAGGGCGGCGTAAATA
>CAYXAC010000150.1:0-3511 GCA_964463025.1 uncultured Ruminococcus sp. | reverse complement strand
GATCGGCGAGTATTTCTTTATCGACCACGGCACAGGCATCGTCATAGGCGAGACCACGACCATAGGAAACAGAGTCAAGATATATCAGGGTGTCACCTTGGGCGCAAAGAGCTTCGAGCTTGGCGACGACGGCAATCCCGTCAAGGGCATCAAGCGCCACCCTGACATCGGCAACGATTGCGTTATATACGCGAACGCTACCATTCTCGGCGGCGATACGAAAATCGGTGACGGCTGCACCATTGGCGGTAAGGTTTGGCTTACTCATTCCGTGCCAGCAGGCGAAACAGTCTATTACACAGGCAAATAAAAAATGGCGGAGAGTTTCTCCGCCATTTTTTCGTTACTTGCTCTTAATTTCCTCAATAGTATTTACCAAATCCTGATGGCTGAGCTTGCCGTCCTTTGTAAGAACGATAACACCGTTTTCGTCAAGGATAAGCGTTCTCGGGTAATAGGAAGTACCACCGAGAAGATTGAAATACATATCAACGTAATTGGTGAGAGATGTGTCGTATGCAAATATCATCTTAGAGTCGGGGAAGTTTTCTGCAATATAAGCAGGTGCCTTATCCTTGGAATCAACCGTGTGTACCGTAAGCACGACTACCTCGCCGTCATATTCGCTTGCTACCTGATTGAAATCGGGAAGCTCCTGCTTGCAGGGACCGCACCAAGTGCCCCAGAAGTTGATGATAACGATTTTACCCTTAAAGTCCTTGATATTAACCGTTCCGCTGCCGTCAACCAGCTCGAGCGAATAGCTAGGACACTTGTTACCAACCTCACTGCCTACGGGGATATTGTCATCTTCCTCACCGCCGTTATCGGATACGGGAGGCTGTTCCGTGCCATCGGTATAAATAAAGTTAAAATATATAAGCGAGCCACAGAGCACAAGCGCAAGAACGGAAGCGACTGCAATATTTACAATCTTCACTCTCTTAGCTCTCTTTTCTTCGATAGCTGCCTTTTCGCCCTCGGTCTTTGCCATAGCTATTTCATTTTCGGGCAGAATAATCTTCGAGCCTTTCCAGGTTATAGCCTTCGTAGGACAAACACCGGCGCACTTGCCACAGTTTATACACTCGATATCACCTACGTGGTGAATATCCATCTCGCAAACGCTCACGCACTTGCCGCAATTAATGCACTTGCTTTTTTCGAGCTTGATTCCAAACAGCGAAATCTTGTTAAACAAGCCGTAAAGCGCGCCGAGAGGGCAGAGGAAACGGCAGAATATTCTGTAAATGAACACCGCACCGACTATAATACTCACCGCAAGCACGAATTTCCAGGTGAACAGCGGACCAAGCATGCCGAAGTTCTCGGCATTATTCGGATTGATGAGCAATCCAAACGCACCACCCACCGTTCCTGCAGGACAAATGTACTTACAGAACGCAGGCAGGGGAAAATCGCGCAGCATATAAATAAGCGGCAGAACTACCACGAAAAGCACGAGAATTGCGTACTTAAAGAAGGAAAGCACACGCGTAAAGCGATTTTTCTTAAGCTTCGGAGTCTTGATCTTATGTAAGAGATCCTGCAGAAGTCCGAAGGAACAGAGCCAACCGCAAATCCATCTGCCGAAAATAATGCCGTAAAGCATTATTATACCAAACATATAGAACGGTGCGGACTTGCCCGATTCCGCAAAGGAATTCTGCAAAGCACCGAGAGGGCAGCTCGTTACAGCACCGGGACATGAATAGCAGTTCAGTCCGGGAGTGCAAAGATTTTTAGTAATACCCTTGAAAATATCTCCGGTAATATAGCCCTTTAAGTAAGAATTAAAGAGCAGGGCAGAGTAAAGCTGAATCAGCCTTCTTTTGTGATTTGCGCCCCAAATTTTTATTTTAACAAAAAAGTTTTTCATATTAACCAAGTCCTATACACTCCGTACAGATTTTGACCGCTTTTGCCAGCACGTCTGCCATACCGCCGTTAAAGATGCCAAGTACGATAAACAATAAACCTATGCACACTACCGCAATTCTGCCGACAAGCACGGCAATCTTCTCGTTTTCCGACTCTGTGAGAGTAGCAGGCTTTGCGAGCTTCACGCCATTTTTAACCTCTCCCTTGAGAGCCGCGAGTTCGCGCTCTGCGCTTTTCTCGGAGAGATATACTCTGGGCACGTGAATAGCCACCGCACCAACCAAAAGGGGCAGGGCAACCGCAAGCGCCGACACAACGTCTGCATTGAGATTTTCAACCGTGAATTCAGCGAAAGCCGTTACGTAAACGAACGCACAAATAACAAGAAGTGCCGAAATAGCATACGTGATATAAGAGAAGGCTTTTCTGTCATTTCTTTCCTTTTGCACTATCGCTTTTGCCTCGTAAGATAGCTGTTCGCTATCCAATCTCGGCGCGAATCCCGAGAGAATTTCGAGATTAGTTCTGCTCACCGTGCAGTCAATTTTGGCACCCGTCACGGTGTCGTAAACGAAGCCTGCAACGATAGCAAAAATCGTAATTATTGAAGGTACGAGGAGAACAAGGAGATAATCTCCGACTCTCTCTCTGGTATAGGGGGTGTCACCACCCGTAAAGAAGAGGTGAGCACACGATACGATAAAGGCAATGCCGAGCAGTACGAGGAAGACCGAGGTCACAATGTATATCAGCTTGCCGTATTTGGAATTTGTCATAATGACCGCCTTTCAAAATATATTAAAGCTTTAATCAATACATTATAACATATAAAGTACAATAAGTCAATAGCAAATCACCCGTTTTGTCGAAAAACGAAAAGTCCGCAAATCATATTACCGCACTCTTTGCTCCGAGAAAATCCTCGAATTGTTTGCATTTAATCCGAGAAATGCAAATAATTATTGTCAAAAAACGGAAAATGACAACAAAAGGAGCGCAGACTTGCCGCACTCCTTTTGCATAAAAATGATATTGTTAAGTTAGAAAGCAATTTTTTCGCGCGTGTGACAATATAATATGGAAGGAATCAGTCCCTGTCCGCGATCTCGTTCTGACCGCAGCACTTCTTGTACTTTTTTCCGCTTCCACAGGGGCAGGGCTCATTTCTTCCGACCTTCTTGGATACGGCAGGCTTGCGTACGATGGACTTGTCGCTGGCAAATCCCTCCGACGTAGGCTTTGCCACCTGAACTCTCTCGGTTGCCTGAGGTCTCGGAAGTACCGAAAGAATCTGCCTTACGGTATCCTCCTTGATGTCGTCAACCATCTGATCGAACATCTCAGCACCCTGAATTCGATACATAGCAACGGGATCTCTCTGTGCATAGGAGTTGAGTCCGACGTATTCCTTCAGCTCATCCATATTCTCGAGGTGATCCATCCACTTCTTGTCTACATTCTGGAGCAGGATAACCTTTTCAACCTCGCGCATAGCATCGGGGCGCATACCGCTGACAGAAGCAAAGAGTAAGTCCTTTGAGCGATATATCTCAAGCGCGCGCTCGACAAGCTCCGCCTTCCATTCTTCCTTGTCAATAGCGGCGAGCTCCTCGCTCGTATATTCGAAATT
>CAYXAC010000149.1:0-3525 GCA_964463025.1 uncultured Ruminococcus sp. | reverse complement strand
AAGCAGGTACTTCTTTAGGTGAGCCTAACGTGTGTGCTCTCGTTAACTATGCCTTGAGCACAATCGGTAGGCTCACCTACCGAGTGTGCTCTCGTTAACTATGCCGAGGTGCTTGGCTGCTCGAAGAACGTTATGAAGAACGAGTACGTCAGAGTTGGCGAGGTTCCCTTCGATTCCGGAAGAAAGATGATGTCCACCGTACACCAGACAGCCGACGGCTCTCTCATACAGTTCACCAAGGGCGCGCCCGACGAGCTTCTTAAGAGATGCACCAAGGCTCTCGTTGGAAACGAGGTTGTTGAGATTACCGACGCTATTCGCGCTGATATTCTTAATGCAAATAAGGCTATGGCAGACAAGGCTCTCAGAGTTCTTGCCGCTGCCAAAAAGGAGCTTTCCGAAAAGCCCTCGTCGTATGAGCCCGAAGCAGTGGAAAACGAGCTTTGCTTCATTGGACTCGTGGGTATGATTGACCCTGTTCGTCCCGAGGTTAAGCCCGCTATCGACGAATGTCGCAGCGCAGGTATCCGTCCTATTATGATTACGGGTGACCACAAGGACACCGCAGTAGCAATTGCTCTGCAGCTCGGAATTATTGAGTCGGGAGAGCAGGCTATCACAGGCGCCGAGCTTGACAAAATTTCCGACGAGGAATTTGAAACCGCAGTTGAGAAATATTCGGTATATGCCCGTGTTCAGCCCGAGCATAAGACCAGAATAGTTAACGCGTGGAGAAATAAGGGTATGGTCACCGCTATGACGGGTGACGGAGTCAACGACGCCCCCTCTATCAAGAACGCGGATATCGGTGTCGGAATGGGTATAACCGGAACCGACGTAACGAAAAACGTAGCGGATATGATTCTCGCTGACGATAACTTTGCAACTATCGTATCTGCGGTAGGCGAGGGACGCCGTATTTATGACAATATCCGTAAGGCTATTCAGTTCCTTCTCGCGTCTAATCTTTCCGAGGTTCTTTCAATCTTCGCCGCAACGCTCCTCGGCTTCACCATTTTCCAGCCCGTTCACCTGCTTTGGATTAACCTTATCACCGACTGCTTCCCCGCTTTAGCGCTAGGTATGGAAAAGGCAGAGTCAAACGTAATGGAACGCAAGCCTCGTGATTCCAAGGAAGGCATCTTCGCAGACGGACTCGGCTTCGCTGTAGCGTATCAGGGTGTAATCGTAACAATAATTACTATCGCTTCTTACCTTATCGGACGCTACTGGCTCGCGGTAGAGTATCACGCCGAGGCTATTGCAAACGGTCTTTACTCTGCCGAAATGCTCGGCTCGAGTATGGCATTTCTCACTCTCTCTATGTGTGAGATTTTCCACGCGTTCAATATGCGCTCGCTTCACGGCTCTATCTTCACCATAAAGGGACAGAACAAATGGCTCTGGGGCGCTGGTGCTCTTTCGTTCGTATTGACCACCGTTGTAGTTGAGGTTGACTTCCTTTGCGAAGCCTTCGAGCTTGCACATCTTAACCTTATGGAATACGGAATTGCCCTTGCTCTTTCCATTTTGATTATTCCGATAGTGGAATTTGTAAAAATCTTCCACAGAAGAATTGATAAGAAAAAAGCAAACGCCAAAATCTAAAAACAGTAAAGGACAGAGAGCTTCGCTTCTCTGTCCTTTTTATTAGAATAGTGAAAAAATTATATTAACGTATCCACCGTCACTCAAAAGATTCTTTTTGCATACCGTCACGGTATTCTTACTTCCCTTCAGAATCGCTGAAAGTATCTCGTTATCGTTAAACGCATTCGTGAAATCAAGCGTCAATGACATACTTTCCTCATTGGTATATATCCACTCCTGTTGCATTATGCCGGAGAGGAAGCTATAAAGATTCTTCGTGTTCTCCTCGCTTAGCTTATGACCGCCAAAGGCAACCTCGTCAAGCGTGCCGCTGATCGCAATAGATTTTGATTCCTCAGATGTAAAATCTGCGGCAACGGTCAAGAGATAACCGTTGATATTGAGATCTATATACAAATCAATTTTACCCTCTCCAACGTGGCAGTACATAGATTGGAGCATAATATATGCACACTCGTTCGTTCTGTAGCTCGAATACTGCCAAACGGTAGCGATAAAGGGTGTTCCCGTAAGCATAGCGTTAATGTTATCGTCAGAAATCTTGAAGCCCGGGGAAAGAGAATCCACGTTGATCTTGAACTGATCAAGCAGAATGTCGGTGAGAGATATAGACTCTCTCTGCACTAGTCCCTCGTGGGCCTCGACCTCGTTTGCTCCTACCGTATCACCAAGCAGCTCGGTCACAGTCTGCTTCTCATCATCGTTGAGGTGACCGTATCCGTTCACGTAGTACTTCGCTATAAGATTTGTCTGACCTGCATCAATTACCTTTTCGTTAAGCAGATTCTCGGTGTATTCATTCACCGAAGCGAATTCATCATTGATAGAGGCGTCAAAGTGCGATAGATCAACTACTATATTGCAGTTGCTGAGATCCTCGATATCAATAGACACCGAGTCGGTATCGAGCATCATTACGCCATATATAGCATTTACGAGTCCACCGTACGAGGAGTCCTTATTCATATCTCCTGTCAGCCTTCCAAGATCTGCTCTTGAAATTTCGGCATGCAAGGTTTTACCCTCAAAGCGAGAGCTGATATAGCACTTCTTTAAGGAATTCGTTACGAAGCCCTTTATATCAAGCATAGACAGAATAGCCGAGTCAATATTCAGCCGTCCCATAGTGATATTGTCCACTTCGGCATAAATCGTTTTCTCGCTCTCGTAGAGCTTAATATCACCGCTGATAACGCTGTCAATTCCAAGTATCCTTACAGGTACGAAAAGCATATATCCGTCATTCGACGGTTCGATATACATACTTCTCACGCTGACAAGTCCCCAGTCCATACTGCGTGATATAGCGTATAATATCTCGTTGACGTCATATTCGTCGAGATTTACCGTTACCACGCCGTCTTGACTAGAGCCTAACCCCTCAACTATCTGGTGATAGAGAGCTGTTTCTAAAGAAATATCATTTTCTACGATTGCTATATCCGTGTTGTCGGTGCTATCGTATATTTGCGCAGGAAGGTAAAGTCCGCAACACAGAAGTAAGCATATAATCAATATAATTATAATCAATATCACAGAATTTTCCCCACTTTTATTAGTAAAATTTTTCTTCTGCCGATTGATCGCAGTAAATGCAGTTACCGTCCTCAGTAAAGAGTTTTTTAACTCCGCGTTCGGTGCGAGTGATACAGTGAGGATTCTTGCAGACAAGGCTCTTCGACTCAATGCCGCCTGTACGGCGATCGTCAATGCCCTCGGTCCTCAAAAGCATAAGAATGAGCGCCATTCTTATGTATCTGCCGTACATCGCCTGATCAAAGTAATCAGCTCTCGGATCATCGTCAACGTCGACGTCAATTTCATTCACTCGGGGAAGTGGATGCATTATTGAGAGCTCCTCCTTCGCCATCACGAGCTTATCTCTGTTGAGAATATAGGAGCCCTTTAATCTCT
>CAYXAC010000148.1:0-3528 GCA_964463025.1 uncultured Ruminococcus sp. | reverse complement strand
ACTTACGAATGAGGGAGTCAAAGTCCCTTGCCTTACCGCTTGGCGATACCCCTATATTTTTACCGTGAATATTTTAGCACAAAATGCTCAATATGTCAATATATTTCAGTAAAGTTTTGCTTTTTTGTGCATATCGAAGACTATTTTGTGCAGATAATAAATGAAAAAACTTTTTAAGGCTTGATATGGTTTTCGTTAGAATTAAAAGATACTTGGCTTTCTTCATAATCGGGGCGCTCGGCTATACGGCTATCGAGATGATATGGCGCGGGAGAACGCATTGGTCGATGGCTCTGGCAGGGGGCATTTGCTTCATTCTATTCTCTCTCGTGGCAGAGGGATTTTCCGATATGCCGCTGCTCGTGCGAGCCTTTCTCGCTGCAGTCGGGGTTACGCTCGTGGAACTTCTTTTCGGACTTATTTTCAACCGTCTGCTCGGAATGGGCGTGTGGGATTACAGCGATATGCCCTTTAACCTGATGGGGCAGATTTGCCCCTTGTTTTCACTGCTTTGGGTGGGAGTTGCGATGCTATTTTTGCCTCTTGCACATATGCTGAATCGCGGAATCCGGGTACAGTAAAAAGAGGCTAACTCAAGTTAAAAAACCGGAGTTAGCCTCGTAAAATATTCAATTAAGCTGCAGTTTTGGGAACGGTGATTCTTACGACAACCTTATCGTCTATCGAAATATAGACGGCGTAATCATACACGGTTGCAACAGATGTTTCGCTAATCTTTACTGCATTCTTGTTCGCACCGGAAAGCACGAGCTTATCAAGCGTTATAGAGCTGCTGGTGTTGCACTTGGAGCAGGAAAGAGTTCCCGTACCGGTCGCGCTCTCAGTAGGCACGTTGTCAACCTGTACGGAATAGCTGTGCGCACCCTTGACGGTGACGCTAACAATGCCGTCGCAAGCCTCACAGCGATAATAACCGTTTGCAGTTGCGTCGCACTGAAGCTCTGCGCCGCCGAATATTACTATATCCTGGATGTTATCGTAATAGCTGCCGTCATAGTTAGCAAGCGTGCTTGCGTCAACGCCGTTCAGCTGATGGTCGCCAAGAGTAGTGCCGCTGGAAATCTCCAAAGTAAGCTTCTCACCGGTCTTGAGGATAACCTCATACATGCTGCCCGCAGGGGTCTTGCAGGTCGCGTTAGTGATAACCGACTTGACTATCTGCGAAATCTCACCCTCTATCTCGGGCTTCGTGCAGCCCGCGTTGCTGCAGGTTCCCTTAACGGTAGCGCCAACGCCAACCGAATTGCCCTCAAGGGCATAAGTATAGTTATGACCGATTGCAGGCGTGGAAATTATCTCCGCAATCTCAACGGTAACGCCAAAGATAGGGTCGGTGTACTTATACCTTACAACCTCACCCTTGGTCTCGGTAGCCGCCGAAACAACTGTCGCGTTCTGACCCTCGCCGCTAACGATTACCTTCTCAAGAGGAATGTTGATAAAGAAGCTGCAATCCTGATTGGTGCAGGGGTAATGAATGTAACCCTTGTCGGTGGCTGTGGGAGCTACGAGAGTGCTGTAATCAAGCTGATGAGAGTGAGCAGGCTTGGTTACCTTAACCTCAACCTTATCCTTACAGGTTTCGCACTCGAAGTATGCCTTGCCGGTAGTGCCACACTCAATTTTGCTATCTGCGAAATACTTGATGCCCGCTACGCCGTAGCTATGCTCGGAGCCCGACTCAACGTCCTTGCCGCCGAGCTTATGGGGAACTGTATTGCCCTCTACGACTATGTTCTCATAGGTCTTGCCGTTTGCGGTAGTTACCTTGTAAACAGTCGTTGCAGGAGTAATACAGGTAGCAGTCGTGCTGCCGGTCACGGTATATGATGCAACAGTCTCGGTCTTCTCGCCCTCGGTGCACCCCTCTCTCTGACACTTGTAGGAGAGATTTGCGCTGCTATCGGAGCTTATATTAAGCTTGTAGGAATAGGAGTGTCCAAGTGCAGGCACGGTGGTTGTGCCGCCAAGAGATGCGCGACAGTCATCGTGCTTACAAATTGTTACAAGAGTACCGGTTGTGGTACAGCTTGCCGTTACACCCGGAATCTCGATAGGTTCGTGAGTTCTGTATACCTTGACGTTAACCGCCTCGGTACAGTCGTCGCACACGTAGTAGCCGTTAACCGTTTCGTTACATACGTAAGAGGTGCCGCTGAATACCCTGACACCGGGGATATCGTAATTGAGCGAGCCGTCTGCGTTCGTAAGCTCGCTTGCTAAAGAGCCGTTGAGCTTGTGATCAGCAAGCTGGGGAACGGTTGCGATGTAGGTAAGCTCCTTACCGTCCTGTGTATAGGTGTAGACGATCTGACCGTCCTTCGTGCAGGTCGCGTCCTCAGACGAGGATACGTTAGGCTTAACGTCAGCGAAGAATACGTCGCGCTTTTTGCACTCACCCTCCTCGCCGAAGCATCTGCCTATAACGTTGAACTTGCCGTCCTTAAGCTCAATATTGTACTGGTAATCATGCTGGTGCTTTGCCCTGCCGCAGAACGAAATAAGCAATACAACAGCTATCAAAACAACGGCTAATGCCGACATAGATGATATGACAATAATCTTTTCTTTTTTATTCAGACTTTTGAAAAAGTCCTTTATCGTATCTAACATTTTTTCCTCCTTATATGTTTTTGCATATTGCTACAGTATAGTATTTTATCATATACTTCACGGTTTGTCAACTTATTTATTAAAATAAAAACATTAAATTTTTGGTAAACAAAAAGCAGCCCCACCGAGCCGAGATGGTCGATGGGGCTTGCTTTAAGTTATGTAGGTCTTACTTGAGAACCTTGAGATAATCGAGAATCGAAAGAACAATTCCGATAACAAGGTAAACATCAACAAGTCCGCCCAAGATACCGATGATCCAGCCGATGATCGGAAGCTTCGCGCAAATACCGATAAGGATACCTGCAACAGCGCAAATCAAAAACTGAATGATGATATTAACTACGAGGGCACCAACGTCATCCTTTTTCTTGAATGAATAAGGGAAAAGCTTCTTGAGAGTTTCCATTTCAAAACCTCCTTAATGAAATTACTATACTAAAATAGCCTTGGAAAATGTCTTTTCGGGCATTTCCACGCTTTATTATATCACAAATCCAGCTTTAAGTCAACATTTTTTATGATAATATACCGTTTTGAAATTTTTGTCAAAATTCTCGCACAAAAACGCTTGCAAAACGTAAAAGTTTGTGATACAATATATGAGTACGCAAAAGCGAGTGAAAATATCACCGAATTTTGCAAAAAGCACGCCTGCATAGTTAAATGTGAGCAAGCGAAAACGATTGAGTATCGTTTTCACGAAGCGATACCCTCTAAAGCAAGAAGCTGAAGGAGCGAGTGTACCGAACGACGCACAGCGACTATGCGACGAGGGATATAATAGCCCCCTCCACCAAACAATACCAAAACTTAATACGCCTGCATAGTTAAATGTAAGCAAGCGAAAACGATTGAGTATCGTTTTCACGAAGCGATACCCTCTAAAGCAAG
>CAYXAC010000147.1:0-3534 GCA_964463025.1 uncultured Ruminococcus sp. | reverse complement strand
GCGTGAGTCGGCAGCCGCCGCACATACCCGTGCCGTCGATCATAATAGGGTTCATCGACACGTCGCAGGGGATACCCATAGGGCGAGTAGCCTCGACAACGAATTTCATCATAATAAGCGGACCGATAGTGATAACCTTGTCAAATTTTCTGTCCGATGCGAACATTTCATTCAAGGGAACGCAGACGTTGCCCTCTCTGCCGTATGAGCCGTCGTCGGTCATGACGAAAAGCTCGTCGGAAGCCGCGCGGAACTCGTCCTCGAGGATAACGAGGTCGGAATTTCTGAAGCCTATTATAGAGGTGACCTTCGCTCCTTTCGCCTTGAGAGCCTCTGCCACGGGGAGCGCAATAGCGCAGCCAACGCCACCGCCAACTATGCAGACGTTCTCGAGTCCGTCAAGCTCGGTCGGCAGACCGAGAGGACCTGCAAAGTCGGATATATACTCACCCTCGTTCTTGTGATTCAATTTTTCGGTGGTTGCGCCCACTATCTGGAATATGATTCTGACAGTACCCCCTTCCCTATCGTAGCCCGCAACGGTAAGGGGAATTCGCTCGCCCTCCTCGTCGACACGGAGTATGATAAACTGTCCGGCTTCTGCCTTTCTTGCAACCAACGGCGCTTCGATATCCATCATTGTAACGGTAGGATTAAGCGCCTTTTTGTAAACTATTCTGTACATTTTACCTCGTTTGCGACCGCTTTTACGATTTTTGAAAATCGCCAAAGTTAAAAAACGAAGTCGCATAAATAAAATTTTATAATCGCATATTATATTAAAATACCCGAAGTTCGTGTCTGTCGGCTTGCCAGCAAGCACGAACGAGCGTATTTCAAGGAGTATGCGAAAATCTTTGATTTTCGGTGTGATGCCATAAGGCAGCACGGTTAATTTTCATTTCTTGAAAATTAACCACATATGGATTATACTATAAAAAAAAGACTTTTGCAACAAGTTTACAAAGATTTTGCTGATTTTATTAAAATCATACAAAATTCTTTTATGTCGCAAAAGTCTTTTCGTCAGCAGGAATCTAATATTCAGCAAATGACGGGTTGCCAAGCAAACGGAAGCAGGTCCCTCGCCTTGACCTTAATGAGATTTCCGTTCTCGTCACCGATGATAACCATCATATCGGGGCAATACTCAAAGAGCATTTGCCTGCAGTTACCGCACGGAGAGATAACGTAATTCGGGCTTTTATCGTGCACCGCTACGATAGTATCAAATTCCCTCTCGCCTGCCGAGATAGCGATTCCCATCGTTACATACTCCGCGCACGAGCCGTGTATACCGTCGCAATTCACGCCCTTATAGATATTGCCGTTTTTGCACCGAATCGCACAGCCAACGGTATGGTTATAAACTCCGTCGTCAAAGTTTTTCTCTAGCACTTCAAGACCGATTTCTATCAATTTCTTGTCATCATCGGTCAACTGATACTTTTTCATTTTTCCTCCGAGAGTATATTTTTCATCGCTTCGCCCAAACAGTTGGGGTGAAGCATTCTCGTTTTACAGTTCTATTGTTTCTGCGTACTTTTCAAGGATTGTGTTTATTTCTTCTTCGTTCTCATAGAAAACATCATCGCAATCATCAAGAATTTCATCCATTTTATCGTCATCTACTTCATCGTACTTTTTATATGCAGAAAAAGCATCTTCTAAATTACGAGATAATGTTTCGGGAAGAATAGATAAAACTTCCTTTACAACTGCTTCTAAATCTCCGGTATTACTGACGTTAACAAAGAACTGCGAATGACCGCCGTTATTCACTTCGGTTTGGTAGGTCATTAATTCCTGATAAGGAGATTTTGCCTGCTCGTCTGCCCACAAATCCCACATCTTATTAAATTTCATTGTTTCCGGCGGCAAAGCCTTTTCGGCTTCTTTTATAGACGCAGATTTCTTCTTGAAAATATCAAATAATCCCATATTCTACTCCTTGAAATATAAGTTTTATTTTATTATATCACACCCAATGTAAAAAAGCAAGGACGATTTGACTAATCAAACCGCCCTGTTTTGTTTATTTATTTGATGCTTATTTACCGTCTTGGAGAATCCGCATGGCTTCTCCAAATCTCTGGAAGTGTACTACCTCACGCTGACGAAGGAATTTGATCGCGTCGCTTACGTCGGGGTCGTCGGAAAGACGGAGAATGTTGTCGTACATCGCACGAGCCTTCTGCTCGGCGGCGAGGTCCTCGTGGATGCTCGCGAGTGAGTCCTCTTTTGAGGCGATTGATGCCGCATTAAAGGGTACGCCCGATGCCGAGCAGGGATATATACCCGCACCGTTTTCAACATAGTATTTGTCAAAGCCGCCTGCGGTTATTTCGTCGGGCGAGAGGTTTCTCGTAAGCTGATATACTATCGAAGCAACCATCTCTTGGTGGCCAAGCTCCTCCGAGCCGACATCCGTCAGTATACCGATAACTCTACCGTCGGGCATTGTGTATCTCTGGTTGAGGTAACGCATAGCCGCACCGGTCTCACCGTCAGGGCCGCCGAGTGCTGTAATTATAAGGCCTGCAAGACGGGGATTAGGTCTTGCTATCTTTACGGGGTGCTGAAGCTGTTTCTTATAAATCCACATAGTTTACTCCCTTCCCCTCGCTGTGCCGTTCATATTGCCGTTATGCCAGGGCCAAGGCTCGTTTACCCAGTTCCATCTGTCAGTAGAGAGATTTCCCGAGGCTACGAGGGGACCGTACTGATTGTGGTACTCCTCGGTAAGACGCTCAAGCGCCTCTATAGTCTGTCGGTAATAATCAAGCGCCGTGCGGCAGTTCGGGTGCGTGTCGAGGTAGAGCTCAAGCTCGGTCTTTACAAACGTGAGTGCTCTAATCTGCTCTGCAAGACTGCCTGTAAGCGCGGTGCTTCTCTGTCGGGTGTTACCGTTCGAGTTGTTCATTCCCTGCGTGCCGAGTACGTTGCCGTTCGAGTTGTTCATGTCCTGTGTGCCGAGTACATTGCCATTAAGGTTATTGTTACTATTGCTTCTCGCTCTATTCACGTCCGTATACCTCCATAGGCTTATACAGCTCCTCAAAGAGCGTGCCGTGACGCAGAGCATCGTTTGCCGAATAGAGCAAGCGGAACATCTGATCAGGTGCGTAGACGTAAGCGAGAGGCTTCGCGTCAAGGCAGGTGCCCGTGCCGCCACAAATGTGGTTGGTCACACCGCCAACGCTTCCACCGTTTCCGTTACTGTCGCCGTTACCGCAGCCGCAACCGCCAGCACAACCGTTACCACAGCCATTACCACATCCGCCCATACCCTCGGTTACTCCGCCGACGATGCCGTTCTGCGTATCGGGCATTGGATAGCCGTTTTCGTTTTTATCCATTATTTACTGTCGTCCTTTTGATTTTTGCGGCAAATGATAGGTTCATCTGCCACCATATACAGTATACGAATTTTCACGAATTTTGTGAATCGGGAGGAGCTATATTCTTTATAATCAGTCGGCACTTGCGGACAGTCTCGTAGATAGACACACGTCCGCCTGAATCACCGTCAAG
>CAYXAC010000146.1:0-3558 GCA_964463025.1 uncultured Ruminococcus sp. | reverse complement strand
ATGGTGTTATCGGTAGAGGTAATGTCGTTGTCAATAGTAGCGGGAATACCTATACAGGGAATGCCCTCCTCGCAAAGCTTGGTCGCGCCCTGGAATGTGCCGTCACCACCAATAACAACAATGCCGTCAATGCCAAAGCGGCGGCAGTTGTCAATCGCCTTTGCTCTGCCCTCGACAGTCTTAAACTCGGGGCAACGGTCGGAATAAAGTATAGTACCGCCCTTGTTTATAATGTTAGATACATCTCTTATTTCAAGAGGCTTGATATCACCGTCGATAAGTCCCGAGTAACCGCGATAGATAGCCATTACCTCAACTCCGCGAGCAAGCGCGGTACGGCATACGGCTCTGACCGCAGCATTCATTCCGGGAGCGTCACCGCCCGATGTCAATACGCCTATTCTTTTGAATTCTCTCATTTTGTTTTTTCCTTATGTCAAGTTTTTAACAGGATTATTATACAACATATTTTTCAATTTATCAATCCCTAAAATGCAAAAAGTTGATATTTTTTTGCGCATATATATTTTTTTATTATGAAATATTTGCATAGTCATTGACAAATCGGTTAAATAATGATATAATAAATCCAAAATTCTTACGCATTATTAAGTGTAGATGGGAGAGCTAATATGGAAATTGCAATTATCGCTGATGACAACAAAAAAGAGCTAATGGCGC
This sequence comes from uncultured Ruminococcus sp., assembly GCA_964463025.1. Lineage (GTDB taxonomy): Bacteria > Bacillota > Clostridia > Oscillospirales > CAG-272 > UBA1740. The sequence goes on along the minus strand of CAYXAC010000146.1, from coordinate 2,877 downwards.
AATTCTGTATCGCATACTGCGGTATTCTCAGCCAGCACCATCTCTGCGCAACGCACGCAACCGGCAGGTATATATCCGATGCCACCGGTCTTGAGATAGAAACTTATATGCCCGGTTCCTCGGGAGGCACCGAGCAGATTAACTCGAGAATTTCCTTCAACGAGATTGACCTTGTGTTCTATTTCAGAAGCACCGAGCGCGCGAAGGAGCCCTCAGAGGCTTCTCTCGATTTGCTTCGCCTTTGCGACGTTTACAACATTCCGCTTGCAACCAATATTGCTTCGGCGGAGGTGCTTGTTACCGCCCTTCAGGCAGGCAGCTTTGACTGGCGCGAGTTTATTAACCCCAGAAGCGAATATAACCAGAGAAAGAAAGCATTGAAATAAACGATTGACAAAAACGGGGGATTCCCTTCCGTTTTTGTCTTTTTGTATATCAAAGAAAAGGAGTGCGCACCGTGACGGTTATTAACGAGGTTAAAATAAAAATTGAATCGGTTATCGAGAATCTCGACTCCTCAGGACTTACCGATGGCGAGGCGGAGAGAAGCGTCAGCGAGTGCGAAGGCTTTCTGCGCTACTGCGACGGAGAAGCCGTAATAACCTACAGCGAGTCGGGTGAGGGCGGAAGTGTCAGCTCGGAGATTAAGTATAAAGACGGTGAGGCTACCGTCAAGCGCACGGGCGCTATTGAGAGCGAGCTTTACTTCAAGGAGGGTGTGACGCATCAGTCGCTTTACTGCGTTACCCCGTACAAGTTTGACATGGCGGTACATACCCGCAAGATACGCGCGTCACTTTCGGAGCTTGGCGGCACTCTCGACCTCTTTTATAACATGAAGATAGGCGGTGCGGAGAAATCCGCGAGAATGAAGATATGGATACAAACGATTTCAAGCTAGCGCTAAAGTCGGGCAGCTTTTCGGGTGTATATATATTCGCTGGCGAAGAAGAATATCTCATTAGATATTACCTGAAGGCTCTGCGCGATGCTATCGCTATTGACGAGGCTTTTGCGGTGTTCAATAACCCCGTATTTGACGGTGAGGAAATTGATTTCGGAGCTATCGGTGAGGCGGTAAAATCTCCACCGATGATGAGCGATTACAAGCTTATCGAATGGCGACACGCCGATTTTAACTCACTTGGCGAGTCGGGACATACACAGCTCGAGGAGCTTATTTCGCTATGCGAGGAGCATAGCTATTCGATAGTTGCCCTGACCGCCTCGGGTGACGGACTTGATTTCGGCACGCAAAACAAGCCTAGCGCATTTGTCAAGAAATTCGGCAAGCGTGAGAGACTTAACATATTAAGATTTGAAAAGTCTACCGAAAATCAGCTTTACGCTTGGTTAAAGAAGCATTTTGACTCACACGGTGTCAACGTTACGCTCGATACCGTAAAGGCTCTCGTTTTTCGCTCGGGCAGGTCAATGGACGTGCTTGCGAAAGAAGTCGAGAAGCTCTCGGCACTCGCTCACGCAAGAGGTAAAAAAAGTATCACTCCCGACGACGTAAGCGAGGTGGCATCCTCAACCCCCGAGTGCGACACCTTTGCGTTATCGAACGCAATACTTGAGCGAAGCAGACAAAAGGCGTATTTCGCCCTCGAGGAAATGAAGATAAAGAGGGTTGACCCAATAGTCGCTATGAGCATGGTCGCAAGGACCTTCGACGACCTTACTTCCGTCGCACATCTGCTCGACGAGGGGCGCGGACTTGCGGAAATCAAGGGAGTGCTTAATATGAATGAGTACAAGCTCAAAATATATATTAACGCTGCGAAGCGTTACGGCGCAGACAGACTCTCAAAGATAGTGGAGTCGCTTGCAAGAGCCGACTCGGGCGCAAAGTTTGGCGGCGTCACGGGATATACCGCAGTAGAGCTGTTTATATCACAAAATCTGTAATTGTAAAGAAAGGATTACTAAAATGAGTAAAAGTAAAAAGAAAAATTCAAATTACAAGGCTTACAGCAATGTTACTGAAGTAGCTACGAAGGAGTCTATGAGTGCGGATACTAAAAAAAACATAATTATTTGGAGCGTTACGGCAATAATAGTAGTTGGAATTTTACTTACCGCTATTATTACCTCAATTCCCAAAACATACTATGTTGAGATGGACTTTGGCGATTACGGTAAAATAGTGCTCGAGCTGAATGAGGAAGATGCACCGATAACGGTTAAAAATTTTGTAAAGCTCGTTAAAAAAGACTTCTACGACGGTCTGACTATTTTCAGAGCTCAAGAAGGCTTCGTTATTCAGGGCGGCAAGGACGAGAATGCTAATCTCACCGCTATCAAGGGAGAATTTTCGGAGAACGGTGTGGCAAATAAGATTTCCCACGTAAGAGGCGTTATCTCTATGGCGAGAGCGACCGACCCCAACTCTGCTACCTCGCAGTTCTTTATTACTCTTGACGACTCTGCAAAATATTCTCTCGACGGCAAGTATGCAGGCTTCGGCCACGTTGTTGAGGGAATGGATGTTGTCGATGCTATCGCCGAGGCGCTTTTCGACCACGCAACCGATTCGATGGGCTTCGTCGATGATGCTGACGCTATTAAAATTGTATCGGCAAAGATAATTAAATATAACGCAAAATAATACGCATTTTATAAAAAAATATATTGACAAGCATACCATCGTATGCTAAAATATTGACTAATTATATTAAAATAAAGTGAGGAAGAAAAATGGCAACCTATTTTAACGAGCCCTCTCATACCTTTAGCGAATATCTTCTCGTTCCCGGCTATACCGACGAGAGATGTGTTCCACAAAACGTTTCACTCGAAACCCCTCTTGTTAAGTACAAAAAGGGCGAGGAGGAATGTCCTCTTAAAATGAATATCCCTATGGTTTCTGCTATT
>CAYXAC010000145.1:0-3562 GCA_964463025.1 uncultured Ruminococcus sp. | reverse complement strand
ACAACAAGCCTTGTCAAGCTCGATATACCCTGTTAAAAATGACACGTTGTTCTTGTTTATCATAAATTCTACCTCCTCTCGCGGCATTTTTACATATCAATACAGATATATTGTACTACATTTTTTCTTATTTTTCAATACTTTATAAGAAAATTATTAAATTTTATTAAATATTTTTAATTTGTTCAAATAGTTAAAGAGACGCCTATAAATGAAGCGTCTCTTTTTTTTATTTACGGAATGTAATTCTCAAAAATTATACTGTCAAAGCCGTTTTCACGTGCTGCCTTTTCATCCTCTGCCGAGCGAACAGTCCATGCAAAGGTCGTTATCCCAAAGACCGAGCGCACGAAGCGAAGCCCGAACGCCTTGGCGTGTCTGTGGTCGTATGCGATAAACGCAGGACGGCACAGGAAGTTGAGAAGAAGCGACTGAAGCAGGAAATAAAGCGGCTTCTTAAACGGCTCGTAGTCGTAGTAGCGGTGCGAGAGAATACCTCTTGTTACGCTCGGAAGTCGCTTTTTGACAGTTCTAAGCGAAAGGGGATTAAAGGACTCTACTATAAAGTCGCCCTTGTACTCAGCGAGCATTTTGCAGGCTACCTCGGACACGGCGCTGTTGCCTGCATATTCCTTAATTTCCACGAGAAGTGGCACTTTGCCATTAACGAGAGCAAGCACATCGGCAAAGCGGGGAATACCGTCGTCGGTTCCCGAGAGCTTAAATTCTGCAAGCTCGTCAGCGGTAAAGTCAATGACCCTTCCCTCTCTTGCACATACTCTGTCAAGCGTATCGTCGTGAAATACGACAAGCTCGCCGTCCTTTGAAAGACGAATATCAAGCTCTATACCGTAGCCTCGCTCAACCGCCGCGCGAAATGCCGACATAGAGTTTTCTGCTCGCTCTGAATTGTGAAGTCCGCGATGAGCGAACATTACATTTTTATACTTCTGCATCTCCTTTTTATTTATTGGTGCTACGAGGAAAATATAAAGAACAAGCAGAACAAGTATCGTAATTGGAATAGCAATCATAATCAGTCGTCTGCGCCTCCGAGAGCAGTGAGTGCATCAACCTTCTCGGCCTTGGCATCACCGTGCTTAACGAAGAACATAGTTACGAACGAAGCAACAACGAAGAAGGTACCGAAGGAGAAGAACATAGCTCTCATACCGAATATATCGTAAAGAATGCCGGAAAGTATGGGAGCAACTATCTGTGCTGCCATAGACGCGGTGTAGTAATAGCCTGTATACTTACCTACCTCGCCGCCCTTGGCAAGCTCAACGACCATCGGGAAGGAGTTAACGTTAATGGTAGCCCAGCCAATACCTGCAAGCATAAAGATGGGGTACATAATAAGATTGCTGACACCGGGCTCGATAAAGTTGCCTACGAAGAAGGCGGTAGCAAGCATAATAATACCTGCCAAAATCGTCTTTCTTCTACCGTATTTGGAAGCAACGATACCTACGGGAATATAGGCTACAATAGCTGCCGCCTGTGCAACTATAAGCGTAAGACCGTAGTCAACGTTAAGCACGGATGAAGAATAAACGGCATACTTACTTGTAATAGAGTTGTAACCGACGTACCAGAGCGCAACCGATGCAAGAATGAGAAGCAGCGACTTCATTTCAGGCTTTGAGAGAGCGCGCTTTTCGCCATCATCCTGAACCTTTTCCTCAAGTCCAAGCTCAATTGACTTATCCATCATCTCATCCGACCACTTCTTTTCCTTAACGGTAAAAATGAAGGTGATAAGACCGCCAAGCATTACAAGACATACCAGTGCTACGTATCCGATATAGTGAGAATAAAGCTTGCTCGATATACCCATAAAGCTGCTGAGAGCGAGAATGATTATACCGCCAGCAGTACCCATAAGATTTATAATAGCATTTGCCTTCGAGCGAAGGGGCTTGATGGTAACGTCGGGCATAAGTGCAACCGCAGGAGAACGGAAGGTTGCCATAGAAACCAAAACTACCAAAAGCACACCGAGGAAGCCAACAAGAGGCCAGATGTTAGCCATAGTTATCTCAAGCGACTGTGCCTTGAGCTCTTCCTTGATAGCATTAAATACCGTTTCAGCCTGCTCTATGCCGAGATCCATAGCTTCCTTTGTAATAATATTATTTTCAAAGTTCTTCTTCAAGACTTCTTTAGCCGTGCTAAAGGTATTGTACGCATCATTATAAGCATCAACTATTCCTGCTTCTGCAAGAGAGTTTAGCTGTATACCGTTTACAAGAGTGAGTGCGATAAAGGATAAAATCGCGGCTACCGTACCTATTACTATAAACGGAGTTCTCTTGCCGAATTTAGTCATTACCTTATCGGAGAGTGCTCCAAATATAGGCAGCATAAATACCGCAAGAATATTATCAAGAGACATTACGAATCCCGAAATAGTGTGCGGAAGACCGTACTGATAATTGAGCGCCATCGGGATTATCGCATCGTACGCCTGCCAGAATGCACTGATTAAGAAGAAGGCAAATCCGACAAGTATTGTTCTTTTGTAATTTAGCTTCATACTTTTTTCATTCTCCGCCGATGATTTGTCCGCAATCGCGGCAAGCGCAGTGGCGGTGCTGCACCTTTTATATTTTAACATATTTACTATTATTTGTCAAATAAATAAAAATAAACTCCCATTTTTTTTAAATGAGAGTTTAATAAGTCTGTTTATTTAACCGAAAATACTTATTATAAGATTTATAAGTATTTTCTGAAAAAGGATAGCTGTCACAGAAAATACCGCGCCAAAGATGCCTATCATAAGTCCCGCGAGCGAGAAACCGTCGAAATATCCTATATTCTTCCTTGAGAAGATTGCAGAGCCTATTGCGAATAGTCCGAGTATAATACCGACTACGGGAACCAGCGAGCAAAAGACTATCGAAGCAAGAGATGAAACAAAGGATATAACAGACCAGGTGCGCTTTTTCGGCTTTCCGTCCATTACGTTTTTGTAGACGTAATCGGATTCTTTGCTCTGATCCTGCTTTTTATTTTCAAAATTCTCGTTAAAATCCTGCGACATAATTCTTCTCCTTTTCGTTTTTTTCTATTTTATCATACTTTTTTCAAATAATCAATAATTTTAGTATAAATGTTTTCGCTTTTTTTATTTTTTGTCATTTGTATAAAAAACAAAACTCTTTTTTTCTCTCAAAAGTATATTTTACAAATCAGCTTCAAATAATGAAAATATAGTCAAAATAAGACTGATTTGCAAAGTTATATTTACTTTTAAGGAGAAAAAATGGATTCTAAAGCTAAACAGGAGCTGATAAAAAAGCATTCTCCGAGTTCAACTTTATTCAAGGATTGTATACTCGCATTTATTTTTGGCGGCTTTATTTGCTGTATCGGCGAGGCGCTCTTATTACTCTACGGCAATCTGGGTGCAGACGAAAAAACTGCCGGTACGCTCGTCACGGTTTCGCTCATTTTTCTCGCATCGCTTCTTACCGCATTCGGAATTTTTGACAACATAGCGCGCTATGCGGGCGCAGGTACGCTGGTGCCTGTAACAGGCTTTTCCAACGCGGTC
>CAYXAC010000144.1:0-3564 GCA_964463025.1 uncultured Ruminococcus sp. | reverse complement strand
ATTCAATGTACGCGACGTCGAAGCGCTTCAAAATTGAGGTTGTAAGCCTCAATGAAACCGAGCTTGGCGGCATCAAGGAAATCACCTTCAACGTCATTGGCGATGGCGCATACTCCAAATTCAAATTTGAGAGTGGAGTTCACAGAGTTCAGCGAATTCCCGTGACAGAGTCGAACGGAAGAATTCAGACCTCTACCGTAACTGTTGCGGTTCTTCCTGAGGCGGAGGAGGTCGAGGTTGAGGTAAATCCTGCCGACATCAAATTTGAATCCTGCAAGTCTAGTGGAGCAGGCGGTCAGCATATCAACAAGACCGAATCTGCTGTAAGACTTACACATAAGCCCAGCGGTATAGTTATCGAATGCGACCAGGAGCGCAGCCAGCTTCAGAATAAGGAAAAAGCGCTCAGGCTTCTTTATACAAAGCTTTACGATATGAAGCTTCGCGCGCAGGAGGAGGCTATTGCCTCTACGAGAAAGAGTCAGGTTGGAAGCGGCGACCGAAGCGAGAAGATAAGAACCTATAACTTCCCGCAGTCACGCGTTACCGACCACAGAATTAACAAGACTATCTATGCACTCGACTCCTTCCTTGACGGAGAGATAGATGGCATTGTTGACGACCTTATAACTGCGGACGTAGCAGAGCATCTTAAGGGAGAGGAGAGCCAATGACAAGAATTCTTGAAATCGACTCGAAGAATATGAAATCTCACAAAAATGATATAAAAATCGCGGCAGAAGTGATTAAAAGCGGTGGACTCGTTGCTTTTCCTACCGAAACCGTGTACGGTCTTGGCGGTGACGCAACTAATCCTTCGGCGGCAGAGAAAATCTTTCTCGCCAAGGGGCGTCCTTCCGACAATCCGCTTATCATTCACGTCGCAGAGCCGAGAGATGCCGAAGGATATGCGTACACAAACGAGCTTTACTACAAGCTTGCCGAGCGCTTCATGCCCGGACCCTTGACGGTAATTATGAACGCTCGTGATAGCGTACCGCTTGCAACTCGAGGCGGTCTTGCTACGGTTGCAGTACGCTGTCCGTCGAACCCGATAGCGAGAAGCCTCATTGAGCTTTCGGGCGTACCTATTGCCGCGCCGTCGGCAAATCTTTCGGGAAGTCCGTCGCCAACAAGTGCGCATCACGTAAAAGATGACCTTGACGGTAGAATTGACGTTATTATTGACGGCGGTGACTCTGATTTCGGTGTTGAGTCCACTATCGTTAAAATTGAAAATGATAATACTCTCACACTTCTTCGTCCCGGCAGTATAACCGTAGACGAGCTTCTTTGCGTTGCTGATGTTAAAATAGCAGACGCTGTAATAGGTAAGCTTGCCGAGGGCGCTGTTGCGCTATCCCCGGGTATGAAATACCGCCACTATGCACCTAAAGCAACATTTGTATTGCTTGACGGAGAATATGCGGATATTGTTAGATACATAAAGCAAGAATCGCTTTCTGGTATAGCAATTCTTTCGTACAGCAACGATTATGATGCTTTTAAGTCGGATATTTCCGATGCAGATATATACGTGCTTGGCGCAAGAAACAATGCGAGTGAGCAGGCACACCACATGTTTGCCATTCTTCGAGAAGCGGACAAGCATAATTACAACAAGATATACGCACCGCTACCGGATAAATCCGGCGTAGGTCTTGCGTTATACAACAGAATGATTCGTGCTGCAGCACACCAAATAATAGATTTGAGGGAGGGCAAAGATGGCTAAAAAGAAAAAAGCAGTAGACAACCCCATGGAAAATGAGGCAGTTGCAACGCTTCAACCGATTACCGAGACTCTTGAGAAAAATTATATGCCATATGCGATGAGTGTCATCGTATCCAGAGCTCTGCCCGAAATTGACGGCTTCAAGCCATCGCATAGAAAGCTTCTTTACACAATGTATGAAATGGGGCTTCTTAATAAACAGAGAACAAAGAGTGCAAATATAGTCGGTCAAACGATGAAGCTCAACCCTCACGGTGATGCCTCCATTTATGAGACTATGGTGCGTCTTACTCGCGGTCACGAGGCACTGCTTCATCCGTTTGTGGATTCCAAGGGCTCGTTTGGTAAGCATTATTCACGCGATATGGCTTATGCTGCATCACGTTATACTGAGGCGAAGCTTGACGACTTCTGCCACGAATTATTTGCCGGAATTGACAAAGATGCGGTTGACTTCGTTCCTAACTATGATAATACTATGGAAGAGCCTACGCTTCTTCCAACCACATTCCCGAACATTCTAGTTTCGGCGAATCTCGGTATTGCGGTTGGTATGGCTTGCTCAATATGCTCCTTCAATCTTGCGGAGATATGCGACGGAACAATAGCCCTTCTCAAAAATCCCAAGACCACCATTGATCGTATGCTTGATATTGTGAAAGCACCCGATTTCCCCGGTGGCGCACAGATTATCTACGACAGAGAACAGATGCGCAAGATATATGAAACTGGTACGGGTAGCTTCAAAATGCGCGCAAAGTATGAGTACAACAAAAAGGATAACTCCATAGACGTTCTTGAGATTCCTTATTCCTCGTCGATAGAGGCAATAATGAAGAAGGCTACCGATATGATTAAGACGGGCAAGCTGCGTGAGGTTACCGACGTTCGTGATGCTATCGACCTCAACGGTTTTAAGCTGACCTTTGATCTTAAAAAGGACGCGAATCCTGATATTGTAATGCAGAAGCTCTTCTCGGTTACCGAGCTTGAGAACAATTTCGACTGTAACTTCAACATTCTTGTTGAGGGCACGCCGATGCAGCTTGGAATCAGGGAAATACTTACAGAGTGGATCAAGTTCAGAGTAAAGTGCGTTACACGTGAGCTAACCTTTGATCTTGGTAAAAAGGAGCATAAGCTCGAACTGCTTCGCGGTCTTGCGGCAATTCTTCTTGATATCGACAAGGCGATTAAGATTATTCGCAACACCGAGCACGAGGCGGACGTTGTTCCTAACCTTGCGGCTGGATTTAACTTGACAAAAATTCAGGCAGAATATATTGCAGACATAAAACTGCGTAATCTCAACAGAGAATATATCATCAACAGAGTTGCTGAAATTTCCGCATTAGAAGAGGAAATTGCCGACATTAAGGAAACCCTGCGTGATGAGATAAAACTGAAAGCGAAGATTATTGCAACGCTTCAGGAGGTAAAGAAAAAGTACGGAAAGCCGAGAAAGACCGAGCTCATTGAGAAGGATGAGGTTGCGGCACCGAAGAAGGATATTTTCTTTGAGAATTACAACTGTCGACTTATTCTTACCAGAGGCGGATATTTCAAGAAGCTGTCGGTGCAGGCGGTTCGTTCTGCCGATGAGCAAAAGCTCAAGGAAGGCGACTATGTCATATATCAGGAGGACACTGATAATCGCGGTGAAATTCTTTTCTTCACCGATAAGGGGCAGATTTATCGCGCAAAAGTCGACGATTTTGAACTTACAAAGGCTAGCCAAATGGGTGAATACGTACCTACAAAGCTTTCGATGGATGATGATGAGCACGTTGTATCTTGTAAGATGGTATATGAGCTCAATCCCGAGCATC
>CAYXAC010000143.1:0-3575 GCA_964463025.1 uncultured Ruminococcus sp. | reverse complement strand
TGGATCACAAGAGCGCGCTCGACGGTGACAAGGGACTTAACACGGGCGGTATGGGTACCATAGCTCCCAATCCATATTACATCGACTCGGTTGCGGATGTTTGTATGAAGACTATATTCCTCCCCACGATTGAAGCTATGAACAAGGAGGGCAGGGAGTTCTGCGGTTGCCTTTACTTCGGACTTATGCTTACGAAGGACGGCCCAAAGGTTATTGAGTATAACTGCCGCTTTGGCGACCCCGAAACGCAGGTTGTTCTCCCCCTTCTTGAATCCGATCTTCTCAAGATTATGATGGCAACTTCAAGCGGAAATCTCGATAAATGTGAAGTAAAGTTTGCAAATAAGCACTCCTGCTGCGTAATTATGGCATCAAAGGGATACCCCGAGAAGTACGAAAGCGGATATGAAATTACTATTTCTCCCGAGGTTCTTTCTTCGGTATACGTCGCAGGCGCAAGGCTCGACGGAGAGAGACTCGTCAATGCAGGCGGCAGAGTTCTTGGTGTTACGGCTATCGGCGGTACTCTCACCGAGGCAATAGATTCGGCTTATGTAAAATGCAAAAAAATCCACTTTGAGAACGCATACTATCGCTCCGACATTGGCGAGCGAGCAAAGAAAGCATTGAAAGGTGAATGATATGGTTTATCGTATATACGTTGAAAAAAAGGCAGGGCTTGATAACGAGGCGAGAGCACTTCTTTCGGAAATCAAGACCTTCCTCAGAATTGAGAATATCGAGCGCGTCAGAATCATCAACAGATACGACGCCGAGAATATAACCGAAAAGCTCTTTAACTACGCGGTAAAGACCGTATTCTCCGAGCCTCAGCTCGACGATGCATATAAAAGCATTGAGAACGACGGCGCGGTTGTTTTCGCAACCGAGTATCTGCCTGGTCAGTTTGACCAGCGTGCAGATAGTGCGGCGCAGTGCATTCAGCTTATCTCGCAGGGTGACAAGTCTACAATATCGAGCGCAAGAGTTTATATGCTCTACGGCAGACTTTCAGACGAGGATATAGCGAGAATCAAAAAGCACGTTATCAACCCCGTTGAAGCGAGAGAGGCATCTCTCTCTCCGAAGTCCACGCTTTCGGTCGAGTACGATATTCCCACCTCGGTTAGAACTCTTGACGGCTTTATCGAGCTTGACTCAGAGGGACTCAACGCGCTTATAGCGGAGCTTGGACTCGCTATGGACTCCGATGACATCAAGTTCTGCCAGGACTACTTTAGGAGCGAGGGCAGATGTCCCACCATCACCGAGATAAAGATGATAGACACCTATTGGTCAGACCATTGCCGTCACACCACCTTCCTCACCACCGTTGACTCGGTGAAGTTCGAGGACGAGGTTATTGAACGTGCATATAACGACTATCTCTCCTCGCGCAGAGTGCTTGACAGAAAAAAGCCCGTCAACCTTATGGACATCGGCACTATCGCGGCAAAATGCCTGCGGAAGTTGGGCAGACTCGACGGTCTTGACGAGTCCGAGGAAATCAACGCCTGTACCGTAAAGATTACGGTTGACGTTGACGGTGTGGCAGAGTCTTGGCTTCTCCTCTTTAAGAACGAAACTCATAATCACCCCACCGAGATAGAGCCCTTTGGCGGTGCGGCAACCTGCATTGGCGGTGCTATCCGCGACCCGCTTTCGGGACGCTCCTACGTTTACGGTGCGATGCGTCTTACGGGCGCTGCCGACCCCACAAAGCCTATTGAAGAAACCCTCGTCGGCAAGCTCCACCAGCGTAAGATTGTCACCACTGCTGCAGCAGGCTATTCCTCCTACGGCAACCAGATTGGTCTTGCAACCGGCATCGTTGACGAGATTTACCACGACGGCTATGCGGCAAAGCATATGGAGGTTGGCGCGGTAATTGCGGCTACTCCTGCATGCAACGTAAGACGCGAGGTGCCTGCACCCGGTGACCTTGTAATACTTCTAGGCGGCAGAACGGGCCGTGACGGCTGCGGTGGCGCAACCGGCTCGTCGAAGTCGCATAACGTCAACTCGCTTGAGAGCTGCGGCGCAGAGGTGCAGAAGGGTAACGCTCCCGAGGAGCGCAAGCTCCAGCGTCTGTTCAGAAACCCTGTGGCATCGGCTATGATAAAGCGCTGTAATGACTTCGGTGCGGGCGGTGTATCTGTTGCTATCGGCGAGCTTGCCGACGGACTTGACATCAACCTTGACGCAGTTCCGAAGAAGTACGACGGACTTGACGGCACAGAGCTTGCGATCTCCGAATCGCAGGAGAGAATGGCTGTCGTTATTGAGCAGAAGGATAAGAAGAAATTCCTCGCCCTTGCCGAGAGTGAGAACCTTGAGGCAACCGTTGTTGCCAAGGTAAAGGCTGACCCCAGACTCACTATGACCTGGAACGGCAAGGCGATAGTAGACATCAGCCGCGAGTTCCTTAACTCCAACGGTGCAGAGAAGCATATTTCTATTGAAACACCTAAAATCGAGAGCTATGAAAAGCCTCTGCCCGAGAGCTTCACTCTCGGTATGAAAAATATTGCCTCCGACCTTAACGTATGCTCGAAGCGAGGACTTTCCGAGCGCTTTGATAGTACCATCGGTGCGGGTACGGTGCTTATGCCCTTTGGCGGTAAGTATCAGCGCACACCCGTTCAGGCAATGGTGCAGAAGATTTCGGTGGAGAAGGCTCACACCGATCTCGCTTCCTTTATGTCATGGGGATATAACCCTGCGATTTCCTCGGCATCGCCCTATCACGGCGCGTACCTTGCCGTAGTTGAGTCTGCGGCTAAACTCGTTGCTACCGGTGCGAAATACGAGGACGTATACCTTACCTTCCAGGAGTATTTCGAGAAGCCCGGCCGCGACCCGAAGCGTTGGGGTAAGCCTATGGCGGCGCTTCTTGGTGCTTACAAGGCACAGATGGAGCTTGGAATCGCCGCTATCGGCGGTAAGGACTCTATGTCAGGCTCGTTCGAGAAGCTTGACGTACCGCCCACGCTCATTTCCTTTGCGGTGACCACCGACAAGGCGGCACATGCGATTTCCCCCGAATTCAAGAAAGCGGGCAACAAGCTCGTTATCCTCTCGCCCGAGTACGACTCCGACGGACTCCCCGTGACCGAGTCGCTCCTCTCGCTCTTCGAGCGCGTGAACGCTCTTATGCGCGAGGGCAGAGTATATTCGGCATACACTCCCACCTACGGCGGTGTATCCGAGGCGCTTATCAAAATGTCGCTCGGTAACCGTCTTGGCGTAGTTCTTGACGAAACAGTAACGGATAAGCAGATATTCGGCTACAGCTACGGTGCATTTATTCTCGAGGTTGCGCCCGATGAGAGATTCGGCGAGCTTCTCGGCTTCATAACCGACGAGGAGTGCATTTCTCACAAAAATGCAAAGCTCACTTTGGCAGAGCTCGAGGCGGCTTATGAGAACAAGCTTGAGGGAGTTTATCCCTGCAATATTGAATCGAGCATTGAGAAGCCCGAAACTATATCCTACAAAGCGAGAAAATGGGCATCTCCTGCGGTTAAATGTGCGAAGCCTCGCGTGCTTATCCCCGTATTCCCTGGCACTAACTG
>CAYXAC010000142.1:0-3586 GCA_964463025.1 uncultured Ruminococcus sp. | reverse complement strand
CACACTAAATGCAACTTCTAAATTGCACTGTTGCATTTACTTTGAGAATTTACTAGGATATAATAGTTTTGTAAATTCCCAATTAAAGTATTTACAAATCGTTTGGTTTGTGTTATAATAATTTTTAGACGATATTTCCTTGATAGGAGCAAAATATGAAAATTGAAAAACTGCTCCCCGCTTACAAAAGCATAATTTGGGGAGGAGGTAAGCTAAAGAGCCTTTACGGTAAGCTTACCGACTGTGACCCGCTTGCGGAGTCCTGGGAGCTTTCTCTCCACAAGGACGGAGAGTCCTGTCTTTGCGACGGCACACCTCTCTCGGTGGTGGCGAGCGAGTCGGATTTTGGAGAGAATTGCAAGGGATTTCCCTTCTTTCCCGTGCTGGTAAAGCTTATTGATGCAAACGACAAGCTTTCCGTACAGGTACACCCTGCCGACGAATATGCTCTGGAGCACGAGAACAGCCTCGGCAAGACCGAAATGTGGTATATTGCCGATGCCGACGAGGGCGCAGGCATCTATCTCGGCTTCAAGCAGGATATAACGAGGGAGGAGTTTGAGAACGCTATAAAGGAGCAGGCTCTGACAGACTATCTGCAGTTCATTCCGGTGGGGAAGGGCGAATGTTACTTCATTCCCGCAGGCACTATTCACGCTATCTGCGAGGGTTGTCTAATCTGTGAGATACAGCAGAACAGCAATATCACCTACCGCGTTTACGATTACGGCCGTCGCGGTGCTGACGGCAAGGAGCGCGAGCTACATGTGGATAAAGCTCTTGACGTTACGAATACGAAAAAATATACCCCCAAGCCTCTCGGCACTTCTACAAGAGAAGGCGAGCTTCTCGGCATTAGCAAATTCTTCACCGCTACTCACGTTTCGGTAGACGGTGAGCGCACTTTTGATAATGACGAGAGAAGCTTCAGATGCTTCACCTGCCTTGAGGGCGAGGGCTGCATCGGTGACGTGAAAATAAGTAAGGGCGAGAGCGTTTTCGTTCCCGCAAATTACGGTGAAATTACTCTTAAAGGAGATTTTAGTGCGATTATGACTACTATTCGCAAGTATTACGTAGGTATTGACCTTGGCGGCACCTTTATCAAGGGCGGCATAGTTGACGATAAGGGAGAAATCATTCTCTCACACCAGGTACCCACCGAGTCGGAGGGCGGCTCCGAGGTGGTTTCCAAGAATATAGCAGGACTTGCTACGACGCTTCTTGAGAGATGCAATCTAGGTCTTTCTGACATCTGCGGCGTAGGTATCGGTTGTCCCGGTATGATCGACAGCAAGACGGGTAACGTCGTTTATTCCAACAATCTTAACTGGGTTGATTTTAATATTGCAAATAAGGTATCCGAGCTACTCTCGGGCGTTCCCGTTAAGGTGGCAAACGATGCTAACGTTGCGGCTCTTGGAGAGGTTAAGTTCGGCGCGGCCAAAGATCACGACAGCGCAGTTATGATTACTCTCGGCACGGGAGTCGGTAGCGGAATTGTCGATAACGGTGCTCTTATTGAAGGCAACAAGGGCGCAGGCGCGGAGTTTGGTCACACCGTTATTCACGTCGGCGGTGAGGAATGCACTTGTGGCAGACGTGGTTGCTTTGAGGCGTACTGCTCGGCAACTGCACTTATTCGCGATACTAAACGCGCTATGAGAGAGCATCCCGACAGCAAGATGTGGGAGATTGGCGATATTTCCGAGGTTACAGGAAAGACTGCGTTTGACTATGCAGGCACCGACGAGTATGCAAAGACGGTAGTCGATAATTACATAGCAAATCTCGCTTGCGGAATAACCAACGCAGCCAATATCTTCCGCCCCGAAATAATTCTTCTCGGCGGTGGCGTTTGTGCGCAGGGTGAGTGCTTGACAAAGCCCCTTCAGGATATACTTAACAGAGATATCTTCGCCGGTTCTCGCGGCCCGTCGGTAGAAATCAGAATCGCAATGCTCGGCAATAGCGCAGGACTTCTCGGTGCTGCAGCACTACTGATGGATTGAAACTAGTGAAAAATTATCGAGATAGCAGACGGATTTAATGCCGTCTGCTTTTTTGTCTTTATAACTAAAATAGTCATATTTTATGTCAAAATGCAAACTATTATTGTCAAAAAACGGCAATTTTTCGCCAATTTTTCTATTTTTATCGTTCTGTTGATGAGAAAAGCTGTGCAAAATGAGTGGCGAAAGACTGAAAATTTAATTCTTTTGCCAATATTTCTTGGAAAATCTGTGTTTTTCGACAGTTGTTTCAATTTCTTTTGTGTAAAAAGCTACAATTTCGCATTAAAAAATAGTCAAAATGTACTATTCTCGCGAGACGAGAGAAGGCTTTTTGGTCTATTTTCCCAAATAAAACTTGAATTTCGATAAAAATATGTTATTATATAATTAAAAAAACATCAATTTAACACAGCATCACGTTAATAATAAAACGGTTTGGAAAAACGCAAATGGGGTACCCCATTTGGTATGATAACGCACTTTGTGCTTATATCATACCAAACAAAAAACTGTTGGACTTAAAAAGCATAGTTGCGGTTTTTAGGAGCTATGCATTTGCGTTGTTTATGTGTTGAATACTTTAATTCAAATAAGTTTGTAAAGGAGAATTCGTGAACGCTAAAGTCATTGGGGAACATATAAAAGAATATAGAAAGAATAATAACGTTTCTCAGCGTGAGCTTGCGGAAATGCTGTTCGTTTCGGACAAGACGATCAGCCGCTGGGAGCTTGGCAAGGGCTTGCCGGATATCGAGTTGCTTCCGAAAATTGCCGAGATACTTGGCATAAGCATCGACAAGCTGGTTGGTGCTGAGGTTGACGGTGAGAGCAACGCTATTGAGCTATATAAGCAGGAGCTTGAAAAGCGCGAGGCTCAGCTTCTTGAAAAAGAGCGAGCAGCCGAAATCAAGCAACGAAAAATCAAGAAAATCGCAACAATTTCGGTAATTGCATTATTGGTAATTCTCGTTATTATTCTTATTTGCTCGGCGACATTCAAGCCAAAATACACACTGACTCTCGTTGGTGCTACCACCGAGGACGGTGCTTCTGTCGTTGAAATCAAGCTCGGTGCATCGCTGCCGAAGATTGTCTGCGGTGATAAGACTATTCTCGGCTTTATCGACGAGGAATACGCATTCTATACGGCGGAGAGCTTCTTAATGCCCGATCACGCATTGACCTTGCGCGCTCTGATAAAAGAGGACATGCCGTTATTCGCAGGCTCTGACAGCGACGTTGACGGCAAGCGCGTAGCCGAGCACGTTATGACGGACGAGGACATTCCTGCTACGAAATATACCTTTGCCGCCGGCTCGAAAAAGGGAACTGCTATACAGAGCAGAACGGTTGCCGATAGCGGTGAGATGGAAAGCATCAACGTATACGCACCATCGCTTGGCGAGAGATTTTTCCTTATGTCAGTGCAGAACACATCCGATTCCGATGTAACAATACGTTACAGAATCGAGAACTTCGGAGATCATCAGGGCGGTCTTGATTACTACACCCCCTCGGTGCTTATAAAGGCTAATTCGACTACCTATCTGCCGGTTTATTTCAAGAACAAC
>CAYXAC010000141.1:0-3605 GCA_964463025.1 uncultured Ruminococcus sp. | reverse complement strand
CTCAACGCCCGCCTTTGCAATTTCAACAGGGGAAATCTTAGTTCCCATCGAGAAGACGGGAATTCCTATAGTTTCACCAACGATTTTGAGCTGATCGACAGCCGCAGGTCTGTATACGTCGCAGGCAACGAGCAGGGGGTTCTTGCTCTTCTGCTTGTACATATTGGCGATCTTGCCCGCGTGAGTCGTTTTACCCGCACCCTGTAAGCCTACCATCATAACAACCGTAGGTGGCTTGGGACTGATATTGATCTTGGGGGTCTCGCCGCCCATCAGATTGATGAGCTCCTCGTTGACTATCTTAACTATCTGCTGTGCGGGAAGAAGGCTCTCGAGAACCTCCGAGCCAATCGCACGCTCGGTTACCGATTGAGTGAAATTCTTAACTACCTTAAAGTTAACATCAGCCTCGAGCAGAGCGAGCTTGACCTCGCGCATCCCCTCCTTGACGTCAGCCTCGGTGAGCTTTCCCTTGTTCCGAAATTTCTTGAAAGCGTTTGCAAGCTTGTCAGTTAAATTCCCGAACATCCTGATTTCCTTTCATTATAGCCTCCGAAATATTCAGAAGCTCCTTTGAGTCAATAGAGAACTCCTCGCACTTGGCAAGTCGCTCGCTAATGCCCTTTAACGATTCACAAATAACTGAGAGGTCCTTGTCCTTTTTTGCAAGACCGAGCTTGCTTTCAAAAAACTCGAGCTGCTCCTCACCTTTTTTGATAAGATGCCTGACGCCTTGTCTGGAAATACCGACGTCTTCGGCAATCTCGGCAAGAGATAGGTCATCTTCATAATAAGCTCGCATTACGCCGCGTATATGCTCGTCGAGCAGCTCAGCATAAAAATCGAGCAGATATACAAATCTCATGTTCTTTTCAAACATAAAAATCTCCGCCTAAAAAGTGGTGTAAAGTAAATCGCTTTACAATTATAACACCGAAGAACTCATTTGTCAATAGGAAAATGAAATTTTTTCAAAATAATTTATAATTAAGAAAAAGGCTCGAAAACGAGCCTTTTAATGTCGCTTGGCGCATAATTATTTTTCCTCATCGTCATTAAGCTTGATTCCGCGTTTTTTGACGCATTCGGTCAGCAGATATTCTATCTGACCGTTTATCGAGCGAAAGTCGTCCTCGGCCCATTTTGCAAGTGCGGCGTAGAGCTTTGGAGAAACGCGAAGCGGAATCTGCTTTTTGGAGTTATCAACCGAATCCTTCATTATTAGTATATAGAACCGGAATTAACCACGGGTTGTGCATCCTTATTGCCGCAGAGGACTACGAGAAGATTCGAAACCATTGTCGCTTTTCTTTCATCGTCGAGCTTGACCGTATCGTTTTCCGCGAGGCGCTCAAGTGCCATTTCAACCATTCCTACCGCACCGTCAACAATCATTCTTCTTGCGTCTATTATAGCAGATGCCTGCTGACGTTGAAGCATTACTGCCGCGATCTCGGGGGCGTATGCGAGATATGTAATTCTAGCCTCAATAATTTCTATACCTGCCTCGTTTACACGGGACTGAATCTCGTCGCGGATTCTTGACGCAACTACCTCGCTCGAGCCGCGAAGGCTGCCTTCGTCGGCAATGCCGTCACCGGTGGTATCAACGCCGGGAGCTACGTCGTAGGGATAAATTCTGACTACGTTACGAAGTGCGCTGTCGCACTGAAGCGAAAGAAATTCCTTGTAGTTGTCTACGTTGAAAACAGCGGCAGCGGTATCTACTACACGCCAGATAACTGCAATGCCGATTTCAACGGGGTTGCCAAGGCAGTCGTTAATCTTCTGTCTGCTATTGTTGAGTGTCATAACCTTGAGGGATATTTTGTTGGATTCTCCGCTGATAGTTACGTTGCCTGTTGTACCGTTCTCGCTAACTGAGAATACGTGTGCTGATTGCATTACGTCACCACTCTGGTTGAGCTTGGTTTTTGCGGCTGGGTTAAATGCCGTGCAGAAGGGATTTACCCAGAAGAAGCCGTCACCCTTAAGAGTGCCTACGTATTTGCCGAACAGCGTCAGCACGAGTGCCTCCTGGGGCTTGAGCACCTTAAGACCGAGCAGGGGAATCCAGGTGATGCAAATGAGCACAAGTCCCACGAAAAGCAGGGGCGATGGAGCAATATCGTCGCTGAGTATTGCGCCGTAAATAAGTACCGCAAATGATGTAAGAATAATAAGAATAGTAAGGAGCATCATAGCCATACCGTTCTTTTTGCCTGTGATAATTTTTTCTTTCATTGTTTTCATCCTTTCAGGAAAATATTGGTGATATCATAATGATATCATATTGAAGCGTGTTTGTCAATAGTATATGAAGAAAAAATAAAAAAAGAACCGCCACGCCCCCACGTGTTGGTTCTTTCCTACTGCAATATGTACCAATAACCTATACAACCCACGTCCGTATAATCATCATAAGCTTGATGCATCTTCGGCGAATTGTCGCAGTGTGAATATTATATACTATTTTTCGGGATTTGTAAAGATGGTAAAATAACCAATTTTTATCTTGAAAGTTTGTCTAAAAGGTGGAAAATGCAAAAAAACAAACTTTTTTCAAAAAACACTTGACAAATCGAGAGTAAAGTGTTATAATATCACAGAAGTTAAGAAACTTCTTATTATTTGAAGCAGAATTTCCGTTCTCACCATACCACAAGAGTGCGTTATGGTTAATACGTTTTTCCTCATAGGAGGAATTTTGTATGCGTGCGGAGATTCTCCGTATGCATTTTTTGTTCTTGGAGGTATATGGCTATTAAACCTAACAACAGTAAAGATTTGCCTATCAACGAGGAAATCAACGTACCCGAGGTCAGAGTTATCGGACCTAACAACGAGCAGGTCGGAATTATGAAGATCGACGATGCGAGAAGCTATGCGTACAATAACGGAGTAGACCTCGTGCTTATCGTTGCTAATGCGAATCCCCCCGTATGCCGTGCTATCGACTATGGCAAGTTCTGCTTCGAGCGCGACAAGAGGGAAAAGGAAGCAAAGAAAAAGCAGGTTATCGTTAAGGTCAAGGAAATTCAGCTTTCCTGCCGTATTGAGCAGCACGACTTTGACACTCGAGTGAACCACGCAAAGAAATTTCTTGCAGAGGGCAATAAGGTAAAGGCTGTTATTCGCTTTAAGGGTAGAGAAATGTCCCACACCGAGCTTGGCAGAGAGGTTATCGCCAAGTTTGAGGAGGCATGCCGCGAGGCTGGTGTTGCCGAGAAAAAGCCTGTGCTTGACGGAAGATTTATGTCTATCATAATCAGTCCTGTTAAGCCTGACAAAAAAATAAGTTATTAAAATCGGGGAAAACCCCGCCAAAAAGGAGAAATAAAATGGGAAAAATTAAGACACATAAGGCATCTGCCAAGAGATTCTCTCTTACCGGAAGCGGCAAGATCAAGATGTCTCACAACAACCACCGTCATAAGCTCGGTCTCAAGACCGCTAAGCGCAAGAGAAATCTTCGCAAGGGCGCTATTCTTAGCGAGAGCTTTGCACCTACTTACAGAACCCTTATTCAGAAGTAATAAGGAACAACTAGAAAATTTGGAGGATGATATAAAATGGCAAGAGTTAAGGGCGCTATGATGACGCGC
>CAYXAC010000140.1:0-3628 GCA_964463025.1 uncultured Ruminococcus sp. | reverse complement strand
TATTGCAACGACCATGAGCGTCTCGCCCGCCTCAAAGCAATCGTCGTCGTATGCTCCGCGCGCAGACCAGCCTTGCCCTTTTACCTTAACCTGACCGCAACCCGCAAAATTGTCTATACGTTCGGTAACAACGCACTTCTCGCCAACCACCGATTCAAGACTAACGTTTCCGTCCTCGCTACTGCAAATTTTATTTATCAAAATCTTAAAAATGCTCATAACAGCTCCAAATTCAAACTTTTGTAGTGATATATTATCACAAAGTCGCGAAAATGTCAACAAGTTTTCTGACTCAAATGATACAATTTATATAATATTGAGATGCTTTTAGAAGCATTTTAATGTTACAAATGTCCATTTTTCGCTAAAATACTTGACAAAACAGTGAATATATAGTATTATAAGTGTATGTTGAGTTTCAACATTGGCAAAACAACAAAGGAGGTTAACTTATGTTTGAGACTTTGAAGAAATTCCTGGTAGACGAGCTTCACGTTAACGAAGCCGATATCACGATGGAAGCTGAATTATCCGGCGACCTTGGCATCAATTCTCTTGAGCTTGCAGACCTTGTTTATGTCTGCGAAGAGAAGTTCAATCTTGAAATAGCTGACGAAGATCTTCACGGTTTTATTACCGTGGGTGACGTAGTTCGTTATCTCGAAGAGAATGCAAAATAATTGAATATATATCGGGGGTGTCGATAATCTTAATTCGGCACCCCCGAGTACATAAGTCAGAGCTTAACGTAAAAATATATATTTACATCGGTAGTTGCGGGAATATTCTCGAAAAGTTCGGGATATTTATTTATTAAGAAAACAGCCTCAGTGCTTGATGAGTTAAAGCTCTCTTTTGTTGCAAAGAACTGAATTTGGCCTGATGATTTCATATTCTTGAGTACCTTGGTGATGGTGCTAACGTTTTTTTTCGCCATAGGCTCCGAAATAATAATATTAAATCTTACAAGCTCGGTATCCTCTACTCTCGCACTGGCGAGCTCGAACATAAGCTCGGTTGTCAGATCTCGAGGCTCTGTTCCTATGAGATTCAGTTCTTTATATTTCATAATTCACACTCCTACTTTGTTACAATACAATTTTAACATAAACGAATAAAAAAGTAAATACTTTTTTGAGGTATCATATGAGTAATTTTTTAGCAAGATTATTTATCAAGGATTATAAGAATATTAACGATCCTAACGTTCGCAAGGCATATGGCACGCTATCGAGCGTTGTCGGAGTCATTATTAACTTTATTCTCGCGGGGATAAAGTTGCTTGCCGGTGTGCTTTCCGGCTCGGTGGCTATCATAGCTGACGCATTCAACAACCTTTGCGATTCCGGTACGGCTATAATTACCTATTTTACATTCAAGGCTTCGTCCAAGCCCGCCGACAAGGAGCATCCGTTCGGTCACGCAAGATTTGAATACATTTCGTCTATGATCGTTTCCTTTATTATATTATTTGTGGGCGCGGAGCTCCTTGTTGACTCAGGCAAAACACTGCTCGGTCTTAACGAATCCGGTGGCACGGATATAACCACAGTGACTATCGTAATTCTTGTATCGTCTATCGTTCTCAAACTCCTTCTCGTTCTGTTTTACAGAGGAATATCAAAAACAATAGACTCAACGGTAGTAAAGGCGGCGGCAACCGATTCCTTCAGCGACACTGTTTCTACCCTTGCGGTTCTCATTTCCTCCATAGTTATTAAGCTGACAAACATTTATATCATCGATGCTATTGTTGGTATTGCGGTTTCTATTCCTATTATTATCGCAGGTGCGAATATTCTTATTGAAACCAAGGATATTCTTCTTGGTGAAGCTCCGATTGACGAAACCGTTAAGTCAATAGAAGCTGTTATCGCAGAGTTCCCTGATATAATCGGTATTCACGATCTTATGGTGCATAATTACGGACCACAAAAGTTCTTTGCGTCCTTCCACGCCGAGGTCGACGGTAAGAAGGATATTTACTATCTTCACGATATGATCGACAACGCCGAACGTAAAATAAATCAGGAGCTTATGATTTCCTGTACGATACATATGGACCCTATCGTTACCGACGATGAGAACGTTAACGAACTAAAAAGCTTTCTTATGGAAACGCTAAAAAAGAATAATCTTGATCTCTCGGTACACGACTTCAGAACGGTTATCGGAAACACTCATACCAATCTAATTTTCGATGTTGTTCTTCCCTTTGATTCTACAATGAGCGAAATTGAGGTTAAAGAAAAGATATGCGACGCCGTAAAGCGCGAGCGCGAAAATTGTTACTGTGTTATTACGGTCGACAGAGGTTAATAAAACACGCAGAAAAAGGTCGGAATTTGGATCCGACCTTTTTCTGCCTTCAAATATCTACGCGATTTAGAGTTTCTCCTGTGTTGAAAGAAATGATATTTTGAGCTATAATTTCAATACATCTCTTCCTGGACTCGTAAGATCCCCACGCTGCGTGAGGTGTAAAAATAACGTTTTTCATATCCTTGATTCTATAGAACGGATGTTCTGGCGAAAACGGCTCTGTAGAATATACGTCGCAACCGAATGCCCCGATTCTTCCGCATTCGACCGCATTAGCTACCGCTTCTTCGTCTACTACCGCGCCCCTTGCCTCGTTGACCAGAATAACTTCGGGCTTCATAAGTGCAATTCTTTCCTCATTTATTATAGAACGCGTAGAATCATTCAAAGGACAATGGAGCGAAATTATATCGCTCTCACGACAAAGCGTATCTATATCCACACACTCGACTTCGTTGATAGGAGTTTTCTTACAAGCAATCACTCTGGCTCCGAGTGCTTTTGCTGCCTTTGCTACCGCTTTGCCAATGTTTCCGTATCCCACTATTCCCCAGGTTTTACCGCTTATCTCATGGTATACGGGAGTAAGCTTGTTTGGAATGCCCGAGACAGTATATTCACCAGACCTGACATAGTCGGTATATTCGGGGAGCCTTGCGCAAAGCGAAAACGCTGTTGCAAGCGTAAAGAGCGCAACGCTGTCGGTGGAATACCCTGGAACGTTGCATACGGCTACTCCATGTTCTCTTGCGGCAATAATATCAATATTGTCATAGCCGGTAGCAAAAACGCAAATAAGCTTTAAGCTTTTAGCTTTGCTTATGACTTCACGAGTAATTTTAATTTTATTTATTATTATAATATTGGCATTTTTTGCTCGCTCTATAACCTCGTCGGGAGTGCTTGAGTCAAAAATGCTGACCTCTCCCAACTGATAAAGAGCCGTAAGCGGTGTATCCTCTCCAATAGAGGCTTTGTCAAGTACGGATATCTTCATTTTTTACTCCAGAATGTTTTTTACGGTAATTATAACGCATATTTTCTTATTCGTCAAGTACTATATAAAATTTATAAGATTTTTTAAAAAAGCTATTGACAAAGTCGAATTTGCGTGCTATAATGGACATACCTCTGTCGGAGGGCTTTTTTTGTGTGCGAATTTGGGACACGCACGTCTTCGACATTGAGGGAGGTATTCACGGGTTTAACCCGAATTCTACTAGGAGGTGCCGAAAATTATGAGAGTCAAAATTACACTCGCCTGCACTGAATGCAAGCAAAGAAATTATGACACAAAGAAAAACAA
>CAYXAC010000139.1:0-3710 GCA_964463025.1 uncultured Ruminococcus sp. | reverse complement strand
AAAGGCTGTTGTTACGGGTGACCTCTCGCAGACGGATTTGCCCTTTGGTAAGAAAAGCGGACTTTCGATAGCCGCGAAGATTTTAGGTGGTATAGATGGCATTGGAATTCATGAGTTCTCCGAACGCGACGTGGTAAGACATCACCTCGTTCGCAAGATTATCAGCGCTTACGATAATTACGAGCGCGACCGTGTGGCAAGTAAATATAAAACAGATGTAAAAAAGAAACAGTAGAGGTTAAAAATGTATAATAATATATTTATCAGCTTTTCGGCTACGAAGCAATTTGACGAATGCGATTATTATTTTAAGCTTGTCGTAAGACGTGCGGTTAAGGCAACGCTTGAGTATTTTGGAATTGAAAGCGATGCAGAGGTATCGGTTACCTTCTGCAATAATGAATATATAAGAGCGCTCAATAAGACGCATCGTGGCAAGGATAGCGCAACGGACGTGCTCTCGTTCCCGATGTATGATTTCTCTGGCGAGTACGAGGAGTTTCCCGAATACGAGCCTATAATGCTTGGTGACATCGTTATTTCGATAGAGCGCGCAAGAGAGCAGGCGAAGGCGATAGGCAACACATTCCTTGAGGAAATTGCTTTCCTAGTCGTGCATTCGATGCTTCATTTGCTCGGCTACGACCACGAGCGTTCGCCCGAGGATGAGGAAGCACAGTGCAAGGCGCAAAAGGAAATTGTAAAGACTATTGAGATTTAAGGAATAAAAAAGATATGAAAAAAACAGCATTTATAGCAATAGTAGGCAGACCTAACGTAGGTAAATCGACGCTTCTTAATTCTATTCTCGGCGAGAAGGTAGCTATAGTTTCCAAGAAGCCGCAAACCACTAGAAACAGAATTACGGGTATACATACGGTAGGGGAGAATCAGTTCGTTTTCCTTGATACCCCCGGTATGCATAAGCCGAGAACTAAGCTCGGTGATTTTATGGTAAAGACCACCTCGCAGACGCTTGCGGGTGTTGATAGCGCGATTCTCGTAGTCGAGGCGAGAGAAGCGGTTGGCGATATTGAGGCGAAGATTATTTCGCGCTTTAAATCCGAGGGCATGCGCGCGATTCTTGTAATCAACAAGATTGATACCGTGCGCCCCGAGAATATAGCTAAAACTATTGAGAGCTATGCCAAAGAATTTGATTTTGACGCAGTCATTCCTATCGTTGCAAAGAATGGCAAGGGTGTTGATACCGTTATTGCCGAATGCGAGAAATTCCTCTCGGAGAGCGATTGGTTTTTCCCTGAGGATATAGTCACCGACCAGCCCGAGCGTCAGGTTGCTGCGGAGATTATCCGCGAGAAGCTTCTGCGTATGCTTGAGGAGGAGATTCCTCACGGAACAGCGGTTACTATCGAGGAGTGGAAGGAGAGCGAAAGGCTTGTTTCCATCAGAGCGGAAATTTACTGCGAAAAGGCATCGCACAAGGGCATTATAATTGGTAAGCGCGGCGCGACTATCAAGAAGATAGGCACATACGCGCGCGAGGATATCGAAAAAATGCTTGATTCCAAGGTATTCCTTGACCTTTACGTAAGAGTTAAGGAGAACTGGCGTGATTCAAGCTTCAACATTTCCGATTTCGGTTTCAAGGAAGAGGAATAATGACAACCGAGGTTCGCGGACTTGTTATCCGCACGGTTGATATCAAGGAAACCGACAGGCTTGTAACGATTTTCACCGAGGAGCAGGGCGCGATAACCGCACTTGCGAGAGGCGCTCGCTCGCTAAAAAGCCGCAAGCTTGCCGCCACAATGCAGTTCTGCTATGGCAGATACGTTCTTTATAAGCAAGGGGACAAGCTGTGGGTAAAGGAAGCTGAGCTTATTGAGAGCTTCTTTGATATCAGGCAAACTATTGAGGGACTCGCGCTTGCCAATTACATAGCCGAGGTGCTCTCCGACGTTACCGTCGAGGAGGCAGAAAAGGATCTCTTGCGGCTTTCATTAAATTCGCTATATGCAATTTCAACAGGAAAATACGAGGCAGAAAAGATCAAGGCTGCCTTTGAAATACGAGCGGTATCCATACTCGGCTTTATGCCGAATATCCTTTCCTGTCATCTTTGTGACGAGAAGAGTGGCGACTTCTTCTTCGATATAATGGGCGGTATCATAGAATGCCGTGCTTGTCACGACAAACGCGCAAAAGCTCGTATAGAGCATGCCGACCCACATGAGAGCCACATTCTCTGCATACTTTCCGAGGGCGCTAAAATTGCGCTTGGATATTGCATATACTCGCCGCTTGAGAGAATATTCTCGTTTAATATATCGGGTGACGACATGCGCCTTTTTGCAAAGGCGGCGGAGGAATATATTCTCAACCAGCTTGAACGATCATATAAATCGCTCGAATTTTATAAGAGCGTAAAAAGATAAAGACAATTTACGAAACGGAGCTTTCAATGTTATTCACGGCAAAGACGCTTTCAACTCTTGAATATGAAAAGCTAATAAAGATGCTCGCGGACTCTGCCGCTACGGAGGGGGCAAAATCGCGCGCTCTCTCGCTTGTACCTACCGATGATTTTGACACGGTAGTTTTGCGACAGAGAAGGACCGACGACGCCAAAAGACTGATAAACAACAAGGGCTATCCCTCCTTTTCGGCAGAGGAGCGGGTTGTTTCCTCAGCTGAGCGTGCATACAAGGGCGCGATACTTTCGCCAAGCGAGTTGCTAGAGGTTGCCTCGCTGCTTCGCTCCGCGAGGGCGGTGCTTGATTATTTCAACACCGACAAGCCGTTTGACACCTCGCTTGACGAGATATTTGCAAGTCTTCTTACGAACAGGGCGCTTGAGGATAGAATTACCAGATCAATCATTTCAGAGGATCTGATAGCAGACGAAGCGAGCGCTGAGCTTGCCGAAATCCGCCGTAAGATTCGTCTGGCAAACAATAAAATCAAGGACACCTTACAAAGCTACGTAGGCGGCGCAAGGCTCAAATACTTGCAGGAAAATCTCGTTACTATGCGTAACGGCAGATACGTTGTTCCCGTCAAGGCGGAGTACAGAAATGAAATCAAGGGCTTGGTGCACGACACGTCATCGTCGGGTGCAACGCTTTTCGTTGAGCCGATAAGCGTAGTGGAGGCAAACAATGAGCTCAAGAGCCTTTCGGCAGCAGAGGAGCGTGAGATAGAGAGAATACTTTCCTCGCTTTCGTCGGAATGCGCCGAGGCTTCGACCATTATCACACTCGATTATCATAACATAACCGAGCTTGCCTTCTACTTTGCGGCGGCAACGCTTGCAATACAGATGAAGGCGGAAATGCCGATAATCACAAAAAAACGTAAAATCAATCTGAAACGAGCAAGGCATCCACTTATTAACCCGAAAACAGTTGTTCCGATCGACGTCTCGCTTGGTGACGGATTTGATACCCTTATCATAACCGGTCCAAACACGGGCGGTAAGACCGTAACGCTCAAAACACTCGGTCTGTTTGCGCTTATGACGCAGGCGGGACTTCAGATTCCGGCGCTTGAATCGTCGGAAATCGGTGTTTTCAGCGAGGTTCTCGTTGATATTGGTGACGAGCAGAGCATTGAGGCATCGCTCTCCACCTTCTCGTCGCATATGGTCAACGTTGCCGATATTCTCACCAAGGTTGGCGAAGGCTCGCTCGTTCTATTTGACGAGCTTGGCTCGGGAACCGACCCCATCGAGGGAGCGGCGCTTGCTA
>CAYXAC010000138.1:0-3717 GCA_964463025.1 uncultured Ruminococcus sp. | reverse complement strand
CGTTAGTAATCGATGTAAGCCTCGTAATTTCCTCGGGAATCTCGGTCTCGGGGTCAACGAAGATGTCGAAGCGGTCGATTATCTTGCCCACCTTGATCTTTACAGCACCTATCTCGATTATCTTGCAGGTACGGTTGGAAAGGCCTGTCGTTTCTATATCAAAAACGACCATTTCCTCATCAAATGCAGGGTACTTCTTGCCGAAAATGCACTTCGCCGTATCGTTGACGAAATACGCCTCAGTACCGTAAAGCACCTTAAGGTCTTCGTTCTTTGATTTCTCTAGTGCGAGCATGACCTCGGGGAATGCCTGCACGTTGCCGTGGTCTGTCACGGCAATAGCCTTGTGCCCCCAGCGAATAGCAGTGTTTATAATTTCGGCAGGGGTGATGATCGCATCCATCTGCGACATATTTGAGTGCAGATGAAGCTCTACGCGCTTTTCGGGCGCGTCATCGATGCGCTGGGCTATGGAAATAGTCTTTATGCCAAGGGCGGAAAGGTAGGGTTCGTTGTCGAACTTGTCGGTTTGAACTCGTCCCAAAACGGCAAGATGCATTCCGCTTTTAATGCCTTTTGCCCATCCAATTTCTTCATTAGGTAAAGTTTTCTTTACATATATTGCCGAAGCGCCATCGGAAATGCCTATGGTACAGGTGGTTTTGTCGCCTGCTCTGGTTTCCTTCATAGCCACTTCAAAGACAGTACCAAGCACTAAAGTCTTGCCCTTGACACTAGGCGCATCGGCAAGTGAGGTCGGCTCGGTAATATCAAATGATTCACCGAAGATCGACTCGGAATTCGCAAAATCATAGGTAGTAGCACCCATTAAATAGGTGTGATCGTTAAGCGCCTCTACGGTACCCGTAGCGCTGGAGATGCCCGAACGAGCCTCAAAATCATAGTAAGGATCGGCGGCACGAGCCTCCGCCTCCTTCGCTCTTGCTCTCTCCTCGCGCTCGCGGATAAAGCGCGCTCTGCTCTCCTCCTCTGCGGCTGCGAGAAGCTCCTCACGCTTTTTCTCCCACTCCATACGGCGAGCGTCGGCACCCTTGCCCTCGCTGACGATTACACGACGGTCGATGCCGTATCTGCTGCGAAGAATATTAGATAGAATCTGCTCGGTATCGGTAGCACGCACGAAGTCAATGCCCGACGCCTCGAAGGGTATGAGCACGGTGATGCACTCACCGTCATCACGGTACTCTGCGTTAGTGAAAAATCCGTTGGTAACCGCACCGCAAAGCGCCGCCTCGCAGGCTATCTCGTCAAAATAGCGAATCTCAAAGGATTCGGGCGGAAAGTGCGGCAGAATCTTGAAGGAATGTGCCGAATAAAGCTCGCGGCACTCGTCCTCTATCTCGTATATAAGCTCTGCGTCCTCGTGTGAATCAAAGGAAAGGTCGACCTCGACTCGCATCGGGTCCTTCGTATATCGAAAGCGCGCGGAATGACCCCGGTGCAGAAGGCTCGCCTTCTCTTCGGTCGGGTTGTATCTTGAAAATACGTCAAAAAATTTCTTTTCCGCTTGCATTTGTTTTACCTTTCGTTTCGTCTTACAGCCTCTTAATCTCTGCTATAAGCTCGTCTACTATATTTTTTTCGTCTATTTTTCTTATAATATCGCCTTTTCTGAATAAAAGCGCTTCACCGACACCGCCTGCAATGCCGATATCCGCCTCGCGTGCTTCACCGGGACCATTTACCGCACAGCCCATAAGGGCAACCTTGATATTCTTGCGGTCTAGGCCTTCTTTTTTCGCTCTGTCCTCGAACTCGCGAAGGAGAGGTATGAGGTCAATTTTCGTTCTGCCACAGGTGGGACAGGATACGATATCCATTTCCGCACTCTCGGAAAGCGAGAGCGCATCAAGAATTCGCCTTGCGGCATAAATTTCCTCAATAGGATCATCGGTGAGCGATACGCGAACAGTGTCGCCTATGCCCCCGGAGAGAAGCGTGCCGATGCCTATGCTGCTCTTGACTATCGCTCTGTCACCTGTGCCTGCCTCGGTAACACCGAGGTGGAGAGGATAATCGGTTCTCTCGGCAAGAATGCGGTTAGCGTGAATCATCGTCTGTACATCGGAGGACTTGACGGATATGAGAATATCGCGGAAGTCAAGATCCTCGAGAATTGATGCGTGATAGAGTGCCGATTCGGCAAGCGCCTCGGCTGTCGGTGCGCCGTATTTAGCTAGTATCGACTCCTCAAGCGAGCCTGAATTAACACCAATTCTAATAGGAATACTGCGCTCGCGGCAGGCGAGCACAACCTCGCGCACCTTGTCGCGCGAGCCGATGTTGCCGGGGTTAATGCGTATTTTATCCACCCCTGCTCTCGCAGCGGATACCGCTATCTTATAGTTAAAGTGTACATCCGCAACAAGCGGCGTGGTGACTCCGCGAGCCTTGATTTGTGCAAAGGTATTCACCGACTCGACATTAGGTGCGGTGATTCTGACAATATCACAGCCCGCGTCTGAAAGGGCAATCACCTGACGGTAGGTTGATTCAACGTCATGCGTGTCGGTGTTGGTCATTGACTGAACCGAGATCGGCGAAGTGCCGCCTATACCGACTCCGCCTACCTTAATCGCACGCGAAGATCTTCTATATTCGTTATACTTCAAGGTCGTTTCCTATCCTATAATAAGCATTATTACGTCTTTTATGAGTATGATTGCCGAGAATCCGAGCAGAATAGCAAGGCCCACTGCATTGATGGTCGCCTCAATTTTGGTGGGAATTCTCTTGCCTGTAATCATTTCTGCCAGGATAGTAATAGTTCTGCCACCGTCAAGCGCGGGGATAGGCATAAGGTTCATTACGCCAAGGTTGATGCTGATAAGCGCGACGATGTTAAGAAGACTCAGTACACCTGCCTTAGCGGCATCACCGATAGCGGCAGAAATGCCGACGGGACCCGATACAGCACCAAGAGTGTATCTGCCTCGGATAAGGTCAAATATAGATTCCCAGCACATACGGACTATAAGGAAGGACTTCGAGAACGCATAGCTCATAGTAGTGCCGAAGGTCTTCTCGGTCTGTACAATCTTGAAGTCTAAAATACCAAAGGTCTGCCCCGACTCCTCCGCGGTGGGAAATACGACATTCTCGAGAACTATTTCCTCACCGTTACGGATAACGGTAAGGTCGATAGGCTCGTAGCCGCGGCGCATTATCTCATAGGAAAGCTCGTCGGCAATTCTGACGCGCTTGCCGTCTACTCTTACGATAGTATCGCCCGCCATAAGACCCGAGTCGGCAGAGGAAACCTCGTATTCTGTCTCGCGAAAGCTATGCACGGTAGTGCCGCCGATATTGACCATAGCGGTTATAATTATCATTGCGATAATACCTGCAATAATATTAACGGTTGCGCCTGCGATAATGATGATAAATCTCTGCCAAGCAGGCTTTTTGTCAAATGAGTTGGGGTCGTCGGACTCCTCGTCCTCCCCTGCCATAGCAACGTAGCCGCCGAAAGGAACTGCCGATATTGCATAGCAAATTCCGGTTTTTTCAGATGTGTACTTGAAAATTTTCGGGCCCATGCCTATCGAAAATTCCTTGACCGTCACCTTGAATATTCTTGCAAATATATAGTGACCGAATTCGTGAATGAAAATAAGAAAGCCGAAAACTAAAATTGCTATAAGTATGGTTATTATCGTGCCCAATGTGTTTCTCCTAATTGTTTAAGTGTTATGC
>CAYXAC010000137.1:0-3751 GCA_964463025.1 uncultured Ruminococcus sp. | reverse complement strand
CCTCTTTACCGAGTGCGTAGTTGTCACTGTAGGTAACGCCCTCACAAACAGGGGATAAGGTAACGTTGTATGCAGGCACTTTACTCTCGCCGGGAGTGTACTGTACTCCGTACTGGTCGATAAGATGAGCAATAGCCTTGCCGTTGTTGACAGTGATGTCTGCGGGAATAACAGAATTTCTCTCAAGCACCTTAGAACTTGAGCCATCTGCAAAGCTTGCGCCGCTGAGAGCAACCGTCTGCTCAAACTTCTGTACCTTGATGGTGAAGCTAAGCTGCTTGTTGTTATAGATAACGTAAACGGTGTCATCCTCTGCGGTGAGAGGCTCGGTGATGGGCTTGTTGTTATTGAGAACGAGAGTGTACTCGTCAGAATCAAGCTTACGGGTAACGTCACCGTAGTTTGCAACAATTACCATTCCCTCGGTATTGAAAGTTTCGCCGATAGCGTACTCAATCTGGGGGTAGGTGTCAACCTTGATGCCCTGGAGCTTTGCCTCGTGGTAGTAATAACCCGAAATAGTAAGATTGAAGCTTTCCTTTATATCGGAATTGATATAAAGCTCGTGATAGCAGTCCTTGTTGGACTGGGTGATATTGAGGTTAAAGTATGCTGCTGCATAGCCGTTTGCGGGAACGGTAACGTCAACACCGACTCTCTCACCATAGAACTCGGTTCCGTATCTTACGTCAATATCCTGGTTTCCGTCGTTATGGAAGAACAGAATAACGTGACGGTCGGTGTTAGCAGAGAAAGGAATAGTATTTACAGCGTTATCGGTCTTGTTACCGCCGGTGTAAATAGTAATGCACTTGCCTGCCGAGGTGCCTGCGGAGATAGAAAAGCGCGTTGCATCGGTTTCCTCGCCCTCAACGACGTGAGTTGCGTTTCCGTTGGTGTTATCCGAGGGGGCGAATGCAATGAGATTTTGAGGCTCTATCTCGAACGCCTCGCCGCAGCCCTCCTCGGAGCAGTGCGACCAAACCGAGAAGTCCTCAAGAGAGCTTGCGTCAAAGGTTGTCATATCAGAGTTGAGATCACCGTAAAAATCGCCGATCTTGTGACCTGCATAGTCGAGCATCTCCTGCGACTCGATAGAGTAAAGCCCCTTCTCGCCGTCCTTGCCGTTAAGGTAGCCGTATGCGAACATCTCACCGCACTTGGTGCAGACGTATGCTGTCTTCTTACCAACCTTCATACAGCTTGCCTCGGTCTTTTCAATCTCCTCAAGCGTATGCTGACAATAGTTCCAGTCAATTCCGCAGCCCGAGAGAGTGAAAACAGTAATTAAGAGTGTTGCTGCCAAGAGAGCAGATGTTAATATTTTAATAGTATTCTTCATAATCCACACTCCTTACTCCGTAACGGTGATTTCGTAGGTGACAGTGTATTCACCGTATGCAACGATAACGGTCTGCTTGCCGATATCCTGTGCGGTGAATTCGTAGCCTTCCTCAATGCTGGTCATGTAATTTGCAATTACTACTTCGTCATAGTTAGTGCCGTTTGCCTTAACTACGAGTCCATCGGTGGTGAATGCCTCACCAACCTTGAAGGTCTTCTTAGTGGGCTGGCTGTAGAAGGAAATGCTATCAACCTCGCCCTCGCAGTAGAAGTAGCCGTACATAGTAACCTTGGTTTCCTCGGTTACGTCAGAGAGAAGCTTGAGCGCATAGTTACAGCCGATAGAATTACCGGGATTTACGATAAAGGTAAAGGTCTTAGTCTCGCCTGCCGCAACGGTAATGTCAACGCCGCCCTTATCACCATAGTTTTCTGCGTAATAACGGAATGAGATAGACTGGTTGCCCTCGTTCTTAACGATAAGCTCCATCTCTCTTGCAGTTCCGCTAAAGGTAGGAACACGGAGATTCTGACCGTTTGCCATAGTCTGACTTACTACGCTGTGAATCCAAGCCTCAACCTCCTTGCCGGAAGTCGCACCTGCCTTAAAGGTATACTGAGTTGCGGGAAGTCCGTCTGCGGTGGTATAAGCTGCGGAGATATAATCCGCGCCGCCGGTACCGTTAATGCTTTCGATGTTTGCAGCAGGTGTAAATGCGATTTTGTACTCAAAATCGGTGAGTACAGGAGCAATCTGAATTGCTGCCAGAGTCGTTTCCTCCAAACCAAGCGCATCCTTATAGATGCTATCACAGTTTGAGCAGGTGTAATGCTCCTGCCAGCCGGGCACGAACCCTACCGCATCCTTTGAGTCAACCTTTGTAAGTGAGTGGCTGAGCATAGGAGCCTTCGCGGGCTCGTTAATCTGGAACATACCCTCTGCATCTCTGAAGAGCGTACCGCAGCTGCGGCACTCGTAATGCTCCTTTGTACCCTCGGAAGAGCAGGTAGCCTGCTTCTCACCGTGCTTTGCTACGTTGTGTCCCTTTGCGGAGATAACGTACTTCTCGGCGGCAAGCTTCATTATGCCTTCCTCATCAGCGAACGTTTCGTCACAACCGCTGCAAGCGTAGTACTCTCTGTTTCCGTTCTCGGTACAGGTAGCCGCCTTGGGTGCTACTCTGGTGAGCTCGTGAGTGTGAGAGCTGCCGCCCGTCTTCGTCTTGTCCGAGCAGCTTGCCAGCGAGATGCTCATAAGCACTACGAGCACTGCCGCGATAGCAACGAAGATTCTTTTCGTTTTGTTCATTCCATCCTCCTTCTTGCAGGTCTTTACCTGCGTTTTTTATTTATTTTATTTGCTGATTTCAATATCATAGGTCACGGCAAAATCATTGAACCGCACCGTTACAGTCTTTGTACCAATGTCTGCCGAGGTAAAGGTATATCCGTCAAGGTCTGTGGTAAAGTTGGATATAACAACCTCGTCGTAATTATCTCCAAGAGCTCTGATAACCAAGCCACCGGAGTCGAAAGTGTCACCAACAGTAAAGGTTTTTAGATTAGCTTCCTTTAATATTTTTATTCCCGAAAGCTCGTCTTTACAGTAGAAATATCCCTGCATAGTAAGCGAGGTATTAACTCTAACGTCGGAAAGCAGCCTGAATGCGTAATTGCAACCGACCGATAATCCGGGATTTACCTTAAAATCAAAGATTTTGGTTTCTCCGGGCGCGATAGTTATGTTTACTCCGCCTGCGTCACCGTAATTTTCCGCATAATAATAGAAGCTTATCTCCTGACCGCCGTTGTTCGTAACCGAAAGCTCAAGGAAGCGCTCGGCATTCGAGAAGGTGGGGATACGGAGATTGAGTCCGTTGTCATTTGCGAACACAATTTCCTTGTTTATCCAAGCCTCTACCTCCATACCCGAGGCAGCTCCTGCGCGAATATTAAATTTGGTAGCAGGCATTCCGTCAATTCCTGTCGTATATTCGGCAGAAATATATTCCGC
This sequence comes from uncultured Ruminococcus sp., assembly GCA_964463025.1. GTDB lineage: Bacteria > Bacillota > Clostridia > Oscillospirales > CAG-272 > UBA1740. Next base: position 393 of record CAYXAC010000137.1, on the reverse strand, counting down.
ACCCGAAGTGCCGCCAATACTCTCAAGATTTTTCGCAGGTGTGAATGCGATTTTATATTGGAAGGGATCGTTGATCGCAACGCTCGCTGTTTTGCCCGCAAAGGACACGGTCGCGGTGTTCATTCCCTCCTGCCATATCTTACCTGCAAGATCACAGGCGTAATTGTAAATTATTACGCTTCCCTTGGTAGAGCCATTGACAAGATCAGCTCTGACCAGCATTCCGGAGAGGTCAATTTGCTCACCCTCCCTGTACACGAACTTGTCGGGAGCCTTGAGGATACTAATACTCTCAAGCTCCTCTGCTGTGTATATGTAGCCGAACACGATGAGTGTAACGTCGGTGTCAATATCCTCGTCGAGAATGACGAAGTGGTCGCAGCTCTCAAATAC
>CAYXAC010000136.1:0-3765 GCA_964463025.1 uncultured Ruminococcus sp. | reverse complement strand
GACCGGGGCCGCCTGTAAAGAGTCCGTAGCCGTAGCTGACCTGAACGACGTCCTCACGGTCTGCGCCCGCCGCGATAATAGCTCTCGCGCAGCACTCGTCCCAGAGGTCGATGTCGTGCTGGGTGTAGTAGGCGATAACTCGTCTGCCCGTCGTGCCGGAGGTGGACTGAATACGCACGCAGTCCTCAAGCGGAACGGCAAGCATACCGTAAGGATAGGTCTCACGCAGGTCGCTCTTCTCAATGAAGGGGAGCTTGTGGAGGTCCTCTATGCCGTGAATGTCCTCGGGTTTAACACCCTTTTTGTCCATCAGGTCGCGGTAGTAGGGAACGTTCTTGTAGACGTGCGCTACCTGCTTGACGAGCTTTTCCGACTGAAGCTTTTTGATTTCCTCAACCGGCATGGTTTCGATTTTCTCTTGATAATACTTTCTTTTTTCCATAATAGCTACTTCCTATATGTAAAATTTATTTTCTTCCAAGTGCGAATGCTTTGAGATTCATATCAATGAACTTTTGGTTAACGCTTCTATTGATAGCGTCAATCCACTTTTCCTCGTCGAAGGGCATATACCTCGAGAGTCTGCCCATAAGCACGATGTTAACCGCCTTTGCGCTGCCTGCCTCGAGCGCGGGGGTGAGCGCGTCTATCGCGTCAACCGAAATGCCCGACTCCGCGAGCTTCTCGAGCGCATCGGCAGGGTACTCTGCCGCACCCGTGATAACCGGCATAGGCTCAATCTCCTGGGTGTTGACGACGATTTTGCCGCCCTTCTTCAGATACTCTGCGTATCTTGCCGCTTCGATTTTCTCAAACGAAACGATAAAGTCCGCCTCGCCCTTATCAATGATAGGCGAGTAAACCCTCTCGCCATAGCGAACGTAGGTGACGACGCTGCCGCCTCTCTGACTCATTCCGTGTACCTCGCTGACCTTAACCTCGTAGCCCTCGGATGCGAGGAGATTGCCGAGCAGCTTACTCGCCAGCAGCGAGCCCTGACCGCCGACACCGACTATCATAATGTTAATGGTTTTCATTATTCCTCACCTCCGATAGCATTGAAAGCACAAAGCTGCTGGCATACTCCGCAGCCGACGCAGAGAGTCGCGTCAATTTTCGCCTTGCCGTCCTTCATACTGATGGCAGGACAGCCTATCCTCATACACATCTTGCAGCTACGGCATTTCTCGTTATCGACAACGAGCGAGGGCTTTGCCTTTACATATTTCAGCAGCGCGCAGGGGCGGCGCGAGATGATAACCGATGGCTCGTCTGCCTGGGTCTCCTCGGTAACCACCGCCTCGGTCGCCTTCAGGTCGTAGGGGTCAACCACGCGTACACGCTTAATGCCGAGAGCGTGGCAGAGCGCCTCGAGGTCAATCTTGCCCGCAGGGTCGCCCTTGATGTTATAGCCCGTCGTGGGGTTTTGCTGATGTCCGGTCATACCGGTGATAGAGTTATCAACTATAATAACGGTAGAATTCGTGCCGTTGTAGGCGATGTTTGCAAGGCCTGTCATACCCGAGTGCATAAAGGTCGAGTCACCGATAACGGCAACCGTCTTACCCTCCGACTGCCCGCCAAGTGCCTTGTTGAAGCCGTGCACGCCCGAAACCGAAGCACCCATACAGAGCACAGAGTCAACCGCGCCGAGAGGTGCCGATGCACCGAGCGTATAGCAGCCGATGTCGCCAAGAACTGTGATTTTCTTCTTCGATAGCACGTAGAACAGACCTCTGTGAGGACAGCCTGCGCACATTACGGGGGGACGAACGGGAACGGGCTCTGCAGCTACGAAATCTGCTTCACCTTTGCCGAGCACCTTCGCTACGAGTCCCTGCGAGAACTCACCGCAGATGGGAAATATATTCTTGCCGTCTGGGAAGAGCCCGAGGGTCTTGCAATGATTTTCGATAAAGGGGTCAAGCTCCTCGACCACCACGAGCCTCTCGACATTCTTCGCGAAGTCGAGTATCAGCTGCTTCGGCAGGGGATTGACAAGACCGAGCTTTAAGACCGATACCGAGTCACCGAACACCTCTTTTACGTACTGATAGGAAGTACCCGAGGTGATAATGCCGAGCGACTTATCCTCTGCGTACTCGATACGGTTGAGAGGAGAGCTTTCGGCATATTCTGTGAGCTTCGCCTGACGCGCCTCAACCACAGGGTGACGGCGGATAGCGTTGGCGGGTGCCATTATGTATTTCTGGGGATTCTTCGCGTATTCCTTGGTGGCAACCTCTTTTGGTGCTTCGAGCTCCACCGCACACTGCGAGTGAGCGATTCGGGTACACATACGAAGGAGCACGGGGGTGTCGAACTCTTCGGAAATCTCAAACGCAATTTTCGCAAATTCCTTCGCCTCAACCGAGTCCGAGGGCTCGAGCATCGGCAGCTTCGCGCTCTCTGCATAGTGGCGCGAGTCCTGCTCGTTCTGCGACGAGTGCATACCGGGGTCGTCTGCCACGCAGATGACAAGACCTGCGCCCACGCCCGTGTAGGACATAGTAAAGAGTGGGTCAGCCGCGACGTTAAGACCGACGTGCTTCATACAGGAAGCAGAGCGCTTGCCCGCAAGGGACGCGCCAAAGGCAACCTCAAGGCCGACCTTCTCGTTAGGCGCCCATTCGCAGTAAAGCTCGTCGTACTTTGCCGCGTATTCGGTAATTTCAGTCGAGGGAGTGCCGGGATAGCTCGATACAACAGAGCAGCCTGCTTCGTACAGACCTCTGGCAACCGCCTCGTTTCCAAGCATCATTTTTTTCATATCTATCTCCGATAATTAAGATTCTTTATCAAGCGCTACGTGAAGCGGTACGCTCACGCGCTCGTCGTAGCAGGCGAAAATTTCGTCTGTGTTCTCGGGCTTATGCTTGCCTGTGAGCAGACTCACGATAGGCACGATAACAAGACCGCCGACCATAGCGAATACGCCCGAGTAGAGCGAGTTGGTGAAGACGAAGCCGAGTATACCGCCCGAGAAGGTAATTACCTTCATCGAAACGAGAAGCTGAACTATCATAAGTCCGACGCCAAAGCCGAATGAAGCCCAGACGGCAGGGCGAGTCGTCTTCTTCCAATAGAGTCCGTAGAGGAAGGGCGCGAGGAATGCGCCTGCAAGAGCGCCCCAGGAAACACCCATCATCTGCGCGATGAATACTACGCCAGACCATACGGTGTCCTTGAGTACAGCAATAAGTGCCGAGAGCGCGATGAAGAATACTATCAGTATTCTCATGACGAGCAGCTTTTTCTTCTCGCTCATTTCCTTCTTCGACGCGGGAACGATAATGTCAAGCGTCAGAGTCGACGAGGAAGTCAAGACGAGCGAGGAGAGAGTCGACATCGAGGCAGAGAGCACCAGCACGATAACCACCGCCACGATTATGGGCGCAAGATTCGATATCATAGTGGGAACTATCTTGTCAAAGCCGGTCATCTCCTCACTTGACACGAACAGTCTGCCAAAGCCGCCAAGGAAGTAGCAGCCACCCGCAACTATGATTGCGAAAACGGTGGAGATGAGCGTGCCCTTCTGTATCATAGACTCGCTCTTGATAGCGTAGAACTTGCCGACCATCTGAGGCAGTCCCCAAGTACCAAGCGAGGTGAGCAGCACTACCATAAGGAGCGCTACGGGGTCAGGACCGAGGAAGGAGGTGTACTCCCAGCCGCCGTTCGAGGAATTCGCGAGCGCCTCGATAGAGCCCATAAGACCGCCGTTCTGCTGGAGCACCGCGACCACAACCGCCGCAATGCCGA
>CAYXAC010000135.1:0-3814 GCA_964463025.1 uncultured Ruminococcus sp. | reverse complement strand
CCTCGGCTACGAGAAGCGCCAGGTTGTTTCTGGAATTGCGAAATTCTATCAGCCCGATGACCTCATCGGCAAGAAGGTCTGCCTTGTAACCAACCTCAAGCCTGCCAAGCTCTGCGGAGTTGACAGCTTTGGTATGATTCTCGCCTCGGGCGAGGATGACGTCAAGGTAGTCTTCCTTGACCCCTCGGCAAAGAACGGAGACAGAATACACTAATGAAATACTTCGATTCTCACGCACATTATTACGACGAGAGATTTTCCGAAGAACTAAGCGGGGGTGTCGATAATCTTATCGGCACCCTTCTTTTGGAGAATGTTTCGTATATAATAAATATAGGAACGAATCCCGACACCTCGCGCGAGGCAATCGCGCAGGCTAGAAGGTACGAGAATATGTACACCGCTGTCGGCATTCACCCGTCGGACACCAGGTTTCTTTTTGATATGGAAAGCGAGCTTCGCGACATCGAGGCGCTCATTCTTGATAAGTCTAACAAATGCGTCTGCCTTGGCGAGATAGGTCTTGATTACCACTATCCAGACACCGATAAGGAGAAGCAGGCGGCATACTTCGAGGCGCAGATGTGCCTTGCGGAGAAGCTCGGTATACCCGTCTGCATTCACGATAGGGAGTCGCACGCTGACGTTATGGACGTCATTCGCCGTCATCCGAGCGTTCGCGGTGTTCTGCATAGCTTCTCGGGCTCTGCCGAGATGGCAGAGGAGCTTGTCAAGCTCGGCTGGATGATATCCTTCTCGGGCACGCTCACCTTTACCAACGCGAGAAAGCCTCGTGAGGTTGCCGCACGCATACCGCGCGAGTCGGTGATGATAGAAACCGACTGTCCCTATCTCGCGCCTCACCCCAAGCGCGGAACGCTCAACCATTCGGGCAATCTCGAATATACTAACGCTGTCCTCGCATCAATCTGGGGAGTAACACCCGAGGAGTGCGCGGCTATCACCGAAAATAACGCGAAAAGGTTCTTTGGATTATGAAAAAATCAATGTGCATCACCTATATAGTTGACGGCAAGCTTTACGTCAACGTCACCAACCGCTGCTCCAACCGCTGCGATTTCTGCATCAGGAACAACGGTGACGGTGCCTACGGCTCGGACAGCCTTTGGCTCGAGCGCGAGCCAACCGTCGAGGAAATCAAGGAGTCAATATTCTCGCGCGACCTCACCGCTTTCCCGGAACTTGTTTTCTGCGGCTACGGCGAGCCGAGCTATCGCCTCTATGATATAAGAGAGGTAGCCCTCGCGGTCAAAGAAAAGCACCCCGAAATCAAGATTCGCATCAACACCAACGGCCAATCGGACTTGATTTGGCAAAAAAATACCGCCCCCGATTACGAGGGCGCGTTTGATATCGTTTCTATCAGCTTGAATACTCCAAATCCAAAAAAGTACGACGAAATTTGTCACTCAAAATTCGGCGAGCAATCGCACTATGCGCTCATAGAATTTGCGCAAAATGTAAAGAAATATGTGCAAAATACCCAATTTTCGGTTGTAAAGCAGACTTTAACACCCGAGGAAATTGACGAGTGCGTGAAAATTTCCGAGCGTACGGGAGTGTATCTCAGGCTCCGCGACTACATCCCTCCGGAGCCCTGACGCTCGTGTGATACGAGGTCTTGAACATAGCGTTATACATCATAACGTGCGAGATCGGTGTTCTCATAATATCGAAGCACACACCCGAGTAGTCGTATTCACCGACAAGCTCGAGTAGTGCCTTGATATTTTCAAGTGACGTATACCGCCACTCACCCTGCCTGCACCCGAACGACGAGAGCAAACAACTCTCGTCGTTTTTTATTTTTGCATTTATTCTCCGTGCCTCTCTTATCGCTTCGTCAATGCTCGCGTATCTCTCACCGAGCCTTGCCAGGGCAGGCAGGTCAACGAATGCCTTTGCACTTTCTCCCTTGCAGGCGAAATTTGAGAACAGCTTTCTTTCTCCCTCATCGAAGCTCTTTTGCTCACTCTCGGCATATTTAGGATAGGAAATCACGCTTCCGTCTGCGTATTCGCTGAAAGCGATAGGCGACTCACCGTCAACCTCTGTGATGAGTATCAGATCAAGTCCCATCATTCTCTTTCGCATATCAACGATAAATTCAGAGAACTCGTTCTCATACTCGCCATTCGCGCAGGCGTTAAGCACAACGCCTCTATATCCACCGCCACTCGCAATAGTTATCAACTCGCCAGCGAATTTTTCACGCGCCTCTTTGCTTTGATATCTTTCGCCGTACCCGTCGTACACTCTCACAAGCGGAATTTTATCCGCCTTGATCGCAATATCAAGTGCCGACTTGTCGTCGAATAAGCGCTTGATTCCGTTTTCGCCTGCGGAGTAGCTCGCGAGCGTCACGTAAGTGAGGTAGGGAAGCATCTCAATTAATTTATCCTCACTGCACCCCTTGTAAAAATATCCGTTCGCCACTGCCATTCCGTAAGGTCGCTCCGAGCTTCGCAGGGTTATCGTCTGCCCGCATTTCAGCTTACCGCACGAGAGCTGCGGATTCATAGCTATAATATCGCTCTCTCTTATCCCGAAACGCACCGAGATTCTGTCGATAGAGTCACCCGGCCTTGCCGTATAGCTCCTCGTCGGTATCAGAATGAGCAGCTGCTCCCCCTCGCAGACCTCACCCTCGGGAATTCCGTTATTTGCTCGTATATTATCCTCACTGACGCCGTACGCCTCGGTGATATCCTTAACCGTTTCGCCGGCGATTACAGTATGTATCTGCATAGTTACCCTCGCTTTTAATGTGCTTTTTTATACAATATATGTAATAATACCACTCCTCGTGAGGCAAAAAATGTCAAAAAAGTAGAAAGGTAAAATTTAACACAAAAATTCTTCTAAAATATATTGATTTTTCAAAAAACATATGGTATACTGTCTAAGTTAAAAATGTCAAAGAAAGGAGAAAAGCGATGATTAAGATTATCTGCAAAAAGGAATATAACACCGAAACCTCCAAGGAAGTAAAGAAGGTTACCGTTGGTAACTTTGGTGATCCCGCAGGCTACGAGGAAACTCTCTACGTTACCGAGGGCGGCAACTACTTCCTCTACACCAACGGCGGTGCAGATTCCAAGTATCCTACCGAGGACATCAAGAGAATGTCCGCAAAGGTAGCCGAGGCATGGATTGCTGAGAACTAATCCATTAGGCTTCCCCTTGAGGGGAAGCTGTCACGAAGTGACTGATGAGGTGTATTCACATCCAAATCTTACTATTGGATAATAAAAAATGCGACGGATTTTCCGTCGCATTTTTTATTAATTCTCCTCATTTGCCGCTAGGCAAATATATCGATTTACCAAAGGCTTGCTTTGCCTTTTGCAAAATAAGCCTTTGGCAAAATATCTAGCTTGCGAAGCAAAATATATAAGATAGCCTCTCACTTTGGGAGAGGTGTCAGACGATGTCTGACGGAGAGGGTTACCCCTCGGTAACGTAGTTGTAATGAATCGTGGCATTTGTTAACCGGCTATTGCTAGAGCCAATACTAATTTCATTCCATTCTTCCTCGATGCCGCAGTAGTAGACGTCGGTCAGTGAATAGCAACCGTAGAACGCACTATCGCCAATAGTGGTCACACTGTCGGGAAGATCTATGCTAGTAAGCGAACTGCAACCAGAGAACGCAGAGTTGCCAATAGTGGTCACACTGTCGGGAAGATCTATGCTAGTAAGCGAACTGCAACCAGAGAACGCAGATTTGCCAATAGTGGTCACGCTGTCGGGAAGATCTATGCTAGTAAGCGAGTTGCAATTAGAGAACGCA
>CAYXAC010000134.1:0-3900 GCA_964463025.1 uncultured Ruminococcus sp. | reverse complement strand
ATGGATGCGGTGACGCCAAAGGACGCGAGGGTGTCTATCAGCTTGTCCGCATTTTCCTGAATCTCGGCTTGTATATTATCCTCGGTGATTACTTCTTCTCTTGTCAAAAGCTCAATAGAGGGGAACTCATAGTTCGAGAAGTCAGGCTTTTTCGGCTCTGCCTTCGCTGGCACAGGCGCGAGATTTTCCTTAATAGGCGCGCTCTTTGTGATAACAGGCTCGTCAAAGGGAGGTGTATCCTCCTCGACTATCTCTTTTGCTGCCTCTCGGGGAGCAGACTTTTGTTCGTCGAGCGGTGCAAGGAAGGGGAACATCTCACGCATTTTAATGACGTCGGGATTCTGCTCCTCTGGAGGAATTTCCTCCGAGATTTCATCCTCATCAGCAGGCTCTTCAACAGGCTCGTCCTCGATCATCGGTTCATCGGCCATTTCCTCGGCTACTTCCTCTTCCAACGTCACGAACTCATCTTCGCTCTCTTCAGCGGTCCATTCGAAGTCCGCATCTGAACTCTCGGAAGGGCTATTCTCGGGTATTGCCTCTATCTCCACCGTCTTTTCTTCTATTATGGGGGCAGACGGTGTAGGCGAGAGCATCTCGCGCTCAACCTTAATGGTCGCAACCTCTGCGCTCGCAGGTGCGGCGGATACTGCAGGTGCTTCGTAAGGCTTGAATTCAGGAGCAGCGTTCTCAGTCGGGGCCTCGGCAGAGCTTGCCATAGGTGCTTCATGGGGCTTGAATTCGGGAGCAGCGTTCCCAGTTGGCGCCTCGGCAAAGCTTGCCGCAGGTGCTTCATAGGACTGAAATTCAGGAGCAGCGTTCTTGGTCAGTGCCTCGGCAAAGCTTGCCGCACGCGCATAGGGCGATTGTACGGGCTCTTTGTCTACTGCTTCCTTTTCTTTATTATTATATTCGTATAGGGGAGAAGCTTCTTCTTTAACCGCTTTTTCTTCCTCGTCTGATGCAAAGATAAACTCGTTGGGCACAGCCTCCTTGACGGGAGTCTTAGGATGATAAAGATTATCGTCTTCGGAGGAAACTACGGTCGTATAGGTTCTCATTTCGTTCGCGCTTCTTGCATAAGCAGGGTTGCTTCTCGCAATCTTCTGCGCAACAAGTGCTGCAACCTCCTCTGCCGACTCCTCGTGATGTGCGGAAGCCGCAGGAGCGCTCTCCTTGGGCGCGGAGAAGGAGGGCTGCGGATTGTTTGTGATAGTGAATTCTACCGTCTTTATAGGACGGGTATAGGTCGTCTGTGTGGCGGAATAAGAGGTGTAGGTATTAACCTCTGGGGGAATAGCCTCTCTTGCCGCAGGCGCTGGTGCCGGCATAGGCACGTGAGAGGGATCTGCTGCCGGGGCAGGCGAGTATGTTGCCGCAGGTGCAGGTGTAGGAACAACTGTCGGAGTAGGTGAGTATGTTTCTGCAGGCGCAGGTGTGGGCGCTGCCGCATGCGCAGGAGATGGAGTAGATACCGGCGCGGGTGCGGGGGAAGGAGTGGGAATGCTTTCGCTTATTTTAGCAGCGGGTGCCGAAGCAGGCATCGACACTGTAGCAGTCCCCGTCGCCTTTTCCTCGCTCTTCGCGGCGCTCTCACGCGCCTTTCTTTGAAGCCAAGCCTTTTTCTTTTGCTCAAGCTCCATCATGCGCTTTTCTTGCTTCGTGGGCTCGCCCTTCATTTCAAGCATTGTGAACTCGTCGATTTCCTCCTGAACGATAGTTCTGCTGGAGGGTTTTGATGCTATTCTCTCGCTTGTTGCGAAGTTGAAGGGCTCGAAACTCTGTGTAAATACGTTCTCGGCACTGTCGTCAAGTCCGAAGAACTTGTTGTCAAATTTCTTTTCATCACTACTTTGAGGCGTAGGTTCAATGGTAGGCTCACCCGTTGTTATATAGGTGATATCCGCGTCCTCAATTCCGTAATTCAGATCGAGAGGTTTGTGTGCCTTCTTAGGCTTTTTTTCTACGATAGGCTCCTCGATGACAATCTCCTCGATGACAGCCTCCTCTTCTTCCTCTGGGGACAGGAGAGTTGCCGCGCCGGTAGGCGATGCCGACTCGTCGATTCCAAGCTGTGCTACCTTCACCTCCGAGCTGTTCTTTGACTTGAAGAACTCATCGTCGGCGAGCATGTCGCTGACCTGCTCGCGCTGATACTGCGCTTCTTCTTCCTTGAGCTTCTTATTCTTATCGGATGCTTCCTTGAATTTCGCCCTTATGCCGGACAGCGTTTTGCTCACGCCGGCATATATGACGGATAACGTCTTGACTAGGCCCGCCTTAAATGCCAAAACACGTCTGCCAAAGCTGCCCGTCTTGTCGGCATAGAAGAATACTGCGTAAATTGCTAGAATCGCCACTGCGAGAATGATAACGCCTATGTTACCGAAAAGCTTACTGACAGCAAAACCGATAACAGAGCCGATAAATCCGCCGTTCGTGCCAGAGGCATAGAAGTCGGTAGGAGCGAAGACAAGCTCATCGTTCCAGAAGAGAATTGAATACTCAACAGCCGATGCCGCCACTACCGCAATCAGCGAGAACAAAGTTCTCGAGCCAACCTTTTTTAGCGCAACGTCCTCGGCATAGCAAATTGCGTGCACGAGCAGTATAAGAGGTATCAAATACGCTCCGAACGAGAAAAGTCCTGTGAGAAGTCCCGATACGGCAGGACCTACGATTCCGCCGCCAATGCCGAAAAGGCAAAATGCGACGAACACTGCCACCGCCGTAAATAATATAGGCACAGCCTTTCTCACACCCGAGAGGGAGTAGTTCTTGTTTTCATTATTTTCATTCATATATGTAAAGACCTCCGTTAACTTCAAATAAGTATACACATATATAATATCAAATTTTCGCTTCGATTACAAGACCTAAATGACAAATTTTCAAAATATTTTTTATTCCAAAAATGTTTTGATCGCGTCGCGCAAAACAAAATAAATATTTTGTCAAAATCCTTGACAAAGCTATGTATTTCTGTTAAAATGATATCTGAATACTTATGCGCTTTTGACAAAAACGGTAAAGCGCTGAAAGGAGCATATATGCTTTTATATAATTCTGCTACAAGAAAAAGAGAGGAATTTATTCCGAGAATACCCGGTAAGGTTTCGATGTACACCTGCGGACCTACCGTGTATCACTTTGCACATATAGGCAATCTGCGTACCTACACTATGGAGGACGTTCTTGAGAAGTATCTTCGCTACGTCGGCAACGACGTGACGAGAGTAATGAACATCACCGACGTCGGTCATCTTTCGAGCGACGGCGACACGGGTGAGGATAAGATGCTCAAGGGCGCTAAGCGTGAGCACAAGACCGTGCTTGAGATTGCCAAGTTCTATACCGACGCATTCTTCTCCGACTGCGAGAAGCTGCATATCAGGAAGCCCGATATAATCGAGCCTGCAACCAATTGCATTCCCGAGTTTATCGCTATGATAGAAGCCCTGCTTGAGAAGGACTATGCCTACGAGGCGGGCGGCAATATTTATTTTGACACCTCGAAGCTTGAGAAGTACTATATCTTCAACGACTTCAAGGAGGAGGACCTCGAGGTAGGCGTTCGCGAGAGCGTTGAGGCAGATTCCAACAAGAAAAATAAGGCGGACTTCGTTCTCTGGTTCACCAAGTCGAAGTTTGACGCCCAGGAGCTCAAGTGGGATTCACCCTGGGGCATTGGATATCCCGGCTGGCACATTGAGTGCTCCTGCATTGCCGCAAAGCATCTTGGCGAGTATCTCGACCTTCATTGCGGCGGTATTGACAATGCATTTCCTCACCATACCAACGAGATAGCGCAGAGCGAGGCGACCTTCGGCCACGAGTGGTGCAAGTATTGGTTCCACGTTCATCACCTCAACACCAATTCGGGTAAGATGTCCAAGTCCA
>CAYXAC010000133.1:0-3939 GCA_964463025.1 uncultured Ruminococcus sp. | reverse complement strand
ATTCTTGGAGTAAATACGGAGATCGGTCTCAAGGAGCTTGAGAACCGGCTCGTTGCCTATAAGGTCCATGTTCGCTTCCCAGAGAGAAGAAATAGTTCCAACGTCCTTCCAGTAGCCCGCGAAGCCGTAGGAGTAAAGCTTCTCGCCGTTTGCAAGAAGGTTGGGGATTATGTTCTTACCGAAGTCGTTAGAGGAATTCTCGTCCTCCTCATCGGTCTCAAGGTACTCAATAAGAGTCTTGGTGGTGAAGATGTAAATACCCATCGAAGCCTGGTTGTTCTTTGGGTTCTTGGGCTTCTCCTCAAACTCGTAGATAGAGCCGTCCTTGTTGGTGTTACAGATACCGAATCTCGATGCCTCGTCCATAGGAACGGTGATGGTAGCAACCGTGCATGCTGCACCGGTAGCCTTGTGCTGCTCGAGCATCTTGTTGTAGTCCATACGGTAGATATGGTCGCCCGAAAGGATAAGCACATAATCGGGATCGTATTGCTTGATGAATTTAATATTCTGGTAAATTGCGTTAGCAGTTCCCTTATACCAATCGGAATGCTTCGCGCCCTGATAAGGAGGAAGAACGGTAAGACCGCCTCTCATTCTATCAAGGTCCCAAGGGGCACCGTTACACACGTAATCGTTAAGTGCAAGGGGCTGATATTGGGTAAGCACACCGACGGTGTCAATACCCGAGTTAATACAGTTCGAGAGAGGGAAATCAATGATCTTGTATTTACCTCCGAAGGATACTGCAGGCTTTGCGATCTGCTTGGTCAGGTCGTAAAGACGGGAGCCCTGACCGCCTGCAAGGAGCATTGCTATACATTCTTTTTTACAGTACATTTTTTCTCTCCTAATTTATATTTTTATTTTTTTATTTGAATTAACTTTTTTATAAATAATACCCGAATATGCGGGAAGCACAAGGTGTGCGAAATAACCGTTATCGTTTTTCTCTATTGGAATGCTCTTCTGTTCGGGTGCAAAATTGCCGGTGTCGAAGGCCGACTCAAGTCCGACTCCACGTGGAACGGGAATAGTCATATACTGCGTATCACCCGAGAAGTTGAGAGCAACGTAAAGCGCTCTTCCCTTTTTGTCAAGACGCTTGAAGACAACCGAGTTCTTATCCGCCTCGTCAGCAAGAACCCACTCGAAGCCCGAAGGATCAAAGTCGAGCTCCCAGAGCTCACGGTTGGCAAGATAGAAATTATTGAGAGCCGCCGTGTAATCCCTGAAATAAGTGTGGTTAGGATAATCGAGCATAAACCATTCAAGCGAGTTGGCAAAATCCCACTCTCTGAACTGGCCGTACTCGGTTCCCATAAATAAGAGCTTCTTGCCGGGATAGGTCATCATCATCATAAGACCTACTCTCGCTTGCTTGAACTTGTCCTCATACGAGCCCTCCATCTTGTTAATAAAGGATTTTTTACCGTGAACCACCTCGTCGTGCGAGATAGGATTACAGTATTTCTCGTTAAAGGCGTACATCAGCGGGAAATTAAGTGCCTTGTGATTGTATTTTCTGTAAATCGAATCAAGCTGAACGTAATCGTAGAAATCGTTCGCCCAACCCATATTCCATTTCATATTGAAGCCAAGACCACCCTCGCTGACAGGATGAGTAATGCCGCCGAACGACGTGGATTCCTCAGCAATCATAAGAGCATCGGGGAACTCACCGAAGATGGCAGTATTAAGCTTCTTAAAGAATGCAGTAGCCTCAAGGTTCTCGTTAGTGCCGTGTACGTTTGGGAACCATTCTCCCGGCTTTCTATCATAATCAAGATATATCATAGACGCGACTGCGTCAACACGCAGACCGTCGATGTGGAACTCACGAAGGAAGTATAGAGCGTTGGAAATCAGGAATGACTGAATCTCTTCTCTGCCGAGATCGAAAAATCTTGTGCCCCAGGAGCTCGACTCCTGCCTGTCCCACCCCTGATACTCGTAAAGCGGAGAGCCGTCAAATTCGTAAAGTCCCCATTCGTCCTTCGGGAAATGCGCGGGAACCCAGTCCATAATAACGCCTATGCCCGCCTTATGAAGCGAGTTTATCAAATGTCTGAAATCGTTGGGTGTACCGAAGCGCGAACTTGGTGCGTAGAAGCCGCACACCTGATAGCCCCAAGAGCCGTCAAATGGAAATTCCTGAAGCGGAAGGAACTCGACGTGGGTATACCCCATCTTCTTGAGATATCCCGGCAGAATATCCGCAAGCTCACGGTAGGAGTAATAACTGTTGTTCTCCTCGTGACGCATAAAGCTGCCGACGTGCATCTCATAAATATTTACGGGAGTGCACATATAGGCCTTGCCGCTTTCGCAAATCGTCCTTCTTCTGTGAGCCAGCCAAGCCTTGTCCTCCCACTTAAACGAGGTGTCGGTAAAAATCAGCGACGCACCATCGTCCTTTCCGCGCGAGAACCTGGCATACGGGTCGCCCTTATCGCGAACTCCGCTTGCCGACGTAATGCGGAATTTGTAAGGCATAAGCTCGAGCGAGGTATCCGAAGTATACACAAGCTCCCAGATACCGTTATCGGTAATTCTCTTGAGAGCTATCGGCTCGTCCCATCCGGAGAAGTCGGATACGAGACCTACAGAGTGCGCCTGGGGCGCCCAAGTCCTGAAGGTGTACTCATATTCATTATCGACTATCCGAAGCGTACAGCCCAAATATTCATATGCACGAAAGTTCGTGCCCTGATGGAAAAGATAACTTGCAAGATCGGTATTTGACATTCGCTACTTCCCCCATTTTGTAAACTGTACTTGTATTTTAACACTTTATATTATTTTTGTCAAGTATCGCGCGCGTTTTATTATCATTATTTTTGGGGCAAAATTGATGTTTTTTCGCCTTAAAACGCAAAACAAGACGCAAAAACGGAAAAATTGCAATTCGAAGCAGTATTGTAACTAGATAAAAAACTGAATCAAAAAGCTTCTCCGTCAACCACAGAAGTCTTTCAGTAAGCAGTTTTTTTGGTATCAAAAAAGCGGCAAGCGAAACAAAAAGCAGATATATCCTCAAGCATCCGTCAAGCGCGTAATAAGATAGCAAAAGGAAGCCGAGCGAATAAATAATCGCCAGTATTGCGCTTATCATTGAATCAAAAGAATAATTGATTCTGCCTCTGTTTATAGTTGGTTTTTCAAGAATTTTGTCATATCTAATAAGCAAACCTGGAAGAAAACTTATCTTTTTGACTTCTCTTTTCAGGACTTTAACCACTATGTAAAAAAGAAAAAAACCTCCGCCGAAAATAGACGCATAGAGAAGTGAAAGAAATATTTCGGCTATACTGAAGTACATCATTTGAAAATTCTCGCAAGGAAGCCCTTGGGACTCTTTTCTTCCGAATAAAATACGCCCGTGATTTTACCGGTTATGATTATTTCACCGGTATCCTTAGTGAGATTCTCTATCTTGAGCCCCTGCCCTTCAACTATTATTTTTCCCGCGACCGTGCCAAGCGCAACGTAGGACTCATCAAAGGCGAGAACATTCTCAACTCCGTCCACCGACACGTTTGTTCGTTCTTTAATCACAAGACTCGTGTGCTTAAGTAATTTTTCTGTCATAATTAACCTCCAAAGCGACAAAAAAACTGCCGCATATTCTCATTAGAAAATATGCGGCAATCGCTTTGTTTATGCGTCAGTCTCCGAGACAATCTCATACATTCCCGTTGACTCACTCTTTTTAGTTGTATCCCTGATTTCAAGAACTCTGACGGTGACGGATTTAGAGCCGAACATAACGGTGATAACGTCGCCTACCTTGACGTCATACGACGCCTTGGCGTTCTTGCCGTTAACCGAAATACGCTCGGAATCACACGCCTCGTTAGCAACTGTTCGTCGCTTTATGAGTCTGGAAACCTTCAGGAATTTATCAAGGCGCATGAATTAGCCGTTAACCTGATCCTT
>CAYXAC010000132.1:0-3961 GCA_964463025.1 uncultured Ruminococcus sp. | reverse complement strand
ACCCCCGCGCTTCTCAAGTACAGAGTTTATATCATAGACGAGGTTCATATGATGTCAACACAGGCGTTCAACGCGCTTCTCAAGACTCTTGAGGAGCCGCCCGAATACGTCATATTTATTCTAGCTACTACCGAGTATAACAAACTTCCGACCACCATTGTTTCGAGGTGTCAGCGCTTTGATTTTAAGCGTATTGCCACCGACGTTATTATTTCAAGGCTGCTTCGTATTTCCGCAGACGAGGGAATAGAGATTACCGAGGATGCCGCGAGAATTATCTCGAGAGTGTCGAGGGGCGGTATGCGTGATGCTATCAGCTTGCTTGAACTTTGTGCAGGCGCACGCAAACCGATAGACGATGCACTCGTTTTCGCTACAGTTGGCAGCGGCAACCGTGATAGCGCCTACAAGATAATTGAGGCGATCAGTAAGTCGGATTTTGAAACCGTTTATTCTATAATAAATGATATAGTAATGAAAAGCGGCGACCTTTCTGTTTTCTGGCAGGAGATTATCGACTCCTATCGCGACATTATGGTTGTTAAGAACAGCGATAGGGCAAAGACCTATCTCGACCTTACCGATGCCGAATACACCTCGCTTTCTGCTATTGCGTCAGAGCTTTCGATGGCTCGTCTTTCATATCACGTGTCCGTTCTTGAGTCGGCGATGGCAGATATGCAACGCGCCTTCAACTCAAAACGCAGTATTGCCGAAATAGCGCTTACCCGTATGTGTGATGCCAGACTTTCCGAGAGCAACGAGGCATTGGCACTTCGTATTGAGGAGCTTGAGCGTAGCGTTAAAATGCTAAAGCTTGGTGTCGCATCTGCGCCGCAACCCGCGGCAGAGCCGCCTAAGCCGAAAGCGCCCGTAGCCAAGCCGCAGGCGCTTGAGCAAAAGTTTGATGTGCAGGAGCAGACTAAGCCTATGGCACTTCAGCTTTATGCAGGCTGGGGTAGTGTTATAAAGAAGATATCCGAGCTGAAGCGCTCGCTTTCTGCAAGCCTTGCGGCGGCTTCAGTTTACACCAACGGATGTGGCAGATTCGTTATAAGACTCAACGATTTCTTTGCAGATAAGCTCTCGTCGAGTGAAACCGATATTTCCATCATTCGCTGCACTATTGCCGAAAACGAGGGTAAAAACACAGCAGAAATAAAAGTTGTTATAGAGAAGAATAAAAAAGAGTCGAGCACATCAGAGCTTGATGATATATTCAAATAAATTCTTTGGAGGATATATAAATGAAAGTCAGATTACCTCAAGGTATGGGCGGTGGCCCTTCGAACATGCAATCTATGCTCAAGCAGGCGCAGAAGATGCAGGAGGACATGGCAACGCTTCAGGCGGAGCTTGAAGAGAGAGAATATGAGGTTGCCGCAGGTGGCGGTGTAATCAACGTCAAGATAAACGGCAAGAAGGAGATCCTTTCGGTAAAGATCGATCCCGAGGTTGTTGACCCTGATGATATCGAAACCCTTGAGGATCTTATCGTTGCGGCGGTAAACGAGGGAATCAAGAAGGTTGAAGCGATTTCCCAGGAGGAAATGCAAAAGATCACCGGCTCTATGAGCATTCCCGGAATGTTTTAGGCCATGGCGGATTATATTGCACCTATTCAAAGGCTTGTTGAAGAGTTCAGACGACTCCCCGGTGTTGGCAGCAAGACTGCGGCACGCTATGCCTTTGCTACACTTAATCTTACCGAGGAAGAAGCAGCAGCTTTTGCCGATGCCATAAACGGCGTCAAGCGTGACGTGCACAAGTGCCCGGCATGCTTCGGACTTACAGCCTCTCCTGAGGAATGTGAGATATGCAGAAATGATCAACGCGATCACTCGCTTATCTGTGTCGTTGAGAATCCCAAGGACGTTATCGTAATGGAGAAGGTCAGAGGATACAAAGGTACCTACCACGTTCTTGGGGGAGTTCTTTCGCCTATAGACAACGTCACCCCCGATGAACTCACTATTCGAGAGCTTATCTCGCGCGTTGAGTCAGGCGAGGTCAAGGAGGTCATTATTGCCACCAATCCCACCCCTCACGGTGATACAACCGCGGCATATCTTGCCAGAGCACTCGAGCCGTA
Organism: uncultured Ruminococcus sp.; assembly: GCA_964463025.1. Lineage (GTDB taxonomy): Bacteria > Bacillota > Clostridia > Oscillospirales > CAG-272 > UBA1740. Next base: position 1,869 of record CAYXAC010000132.1, on the reverse strand, counting down.
TGACATTCGCGTATCGCGCCTTGCCTACGGTATGCCCGTTGGAGGCGATATAGAATATGCCGACGAAGTCACTCTCTATCGCGCGATGGAGGGCAGACGCTACTTCAATAATTGAATAAATTAGTAAAAAAGGCGAACCGCACTTGCGGTTCGCCCTTTTTTATATAGCAGCGCACTTGTATTTAAGGCGCAGATTATCCGCTATCATAGCGATAAACTCGGAGTTGGTGGGCTTGCCTCGGCTGTTTTGTATAGTATAACCAAAGTAGGAGTTGAGAGTGTCAACGTCGCCTCTGTCCCATGCGACCTCTATCGCATGGCGAATAGCTCTCTCAACGCGTGAGGTAGTAGTACCGTATTTTTTTGCAACGGTGGGGTAGAGGACCTTCGTGACTGAATTGATAATATAGTTATCCTCAATGGTCATCAGTATAGCCGTACGCAGATATTGATAGCCCTTGATATGCGCGGGAACACCTATTTGGTGAATAATCTTCGTGACCTGAGCTTCCATATCTGCAGCCGCAGAGAATTCCTGTTTTGCACCGTTTTTACCCCTGAGGCGTAATATAGAATCAATGTGTCCGACGAGCGCCGAGGGATCGAAGGGCTTAAGCAGACAAATGTCAGCACCCGCTTCGGATGCCTCAACCAGCACGCTTTCTTTATTTATAGGTGACATAAGTATAAACGCAGGCTTGTGAGAAATATTGCTTCTCTCAATATTTCTTATAATTCCGATTCCATCAACACCGCTGATCCAAAGATCGAGCACGGCGATATCGTATACGCCCTTCGAGAGTTTCTCGATAGCAGCCTCGCCGTTAATCGCTTCGTCTATAAATCTAAAGCCGGACTTCGTCAGAAAATCTGTAATTCTTCTTCTTTCCTCGTTATTTTCGTCACAAAGTAGTATTTTTGCGTTGTTTTCCATTTTTCTCTCTCCTTAATTTGATGTAATATTGGTAAAAATTGGTAATTTTCACGAACAACATCATTTTAGCACAAAACGCGCAGAAAATCAAGGTGTCAAACTGCCAAAAAAAGAGGCGACTATGCAGAACTAAAAATGGTAAAATTTACCAATTCGACGACGGAGTTTTGCAGAAATCGAGCACAAATATGATAAAGCTCATTTTTTCTCATACGCGAAAAAATATGAATTTGGATATTTTTTTACTAAAATTTAAATTTTTCACAAAATATTTGAAAACACTATTGAAAATATGATAATTTAATGATATAATGTATATGTGGAAAAATTGTCTTTCTGCAAAATAAAGAAGTGATTATTAATTTTAAGGAGTATATAATATGAACACAAATGTTACAAGCAACAAGTTTGTGAATGAGTGGATTGCTGAAATGGCAGACCTCGTTAAGCCCGAGAACATCGTTCTCATCGACGGCTCCGAGGAGCAGGCGGAAGCGCTTAGAGCAGAGGCTTGCAAGTCTGGTGAGATGATCAAGCTTAACCAGGAGGCTCTTCCTGGATGCTATCTTCACAGAACTGCTATCAACGATGTTGCAAGAGTAGAGAACAGAACCTTCATCTGCACCTCGAAGAAGGAAGATGCAGGCAATATCAACAACTGGATGGATCCCCAGGAATGCTATGCAAAGCTTTCCAAGCTTTATGACGGCTCCTACAAGGGTCAAACTATGTACGTTATTCCTTACTCGATGTCGGTTGTTGGCTCTGATTTCGCAAAGTACGGTATCGAGCTTACGGACTCCATCTACGTAGTTCTCAATATGCTTATAATGACTAGAGTAGGTCTTAACGTTCTCGAGGCACTCGGCGATAGCGCAGACTTCATTAAGGGTCTTCACGCTCGTGCTGATATTGATGAAGAGAAGAGATACATC